>CALZAG010000084.1 GCA_945613045.1 uncultured Clostridia bacterium
GATTTAGGTTCTCGTGCTGAGAGGCGTGCAGGTTCGACCCCTGTTACCCGCACCACGTCGGAGCGGACTTCATATCGTTCGCTCCGGCTTTTTACATATCACATAATGCTTGGAGAAGCCTATGGCAAACATTATTGAGATAAAGGATTTTTCCGCGCCGGAGCTGGATGTTTACGCACGGCTGACGGAAAACCAGCTTTTGAACCGGCGCGATCCCGAAAACGCCATGTTCATCGCCGAAAGCCCGCTCGTTATCGGTCGGGCTCTGGACGCCGGCTGCGTTCCCCTCTCCTTTCTGATGGAGACAAGACACGCCGAGGGCAAGGCGAAGGATATCCTCGCCCGCTGCCGCGGCGATATCCCAGTATACACGGCGGAGCTTGATGTTCTCACTCAGCTCACGGGCTTTCACCTTACCCGCGGGATGCTATGCGCCATGCTGCGCCCGAAGCTTCCCTCCGTCGAGGAGGTATGCGCGGACGCCCACAGGATCGCGGTGCTTGAAAACGTGATGAACCCCACCAATATCGGCGCGATATTCCGCTCCGCCGCGGCGCTGGGCATCGACGCCGTGCTGCTTACAGCCGAAGGCAGCGATCCGCTCTACCGCCGCGCGGTAAGAGTGAGCATGGGCACCGTTTTTCAGGTGCCGTGGACATATCTGGACGATGAGCGCTCATGGGTATCTCAGCTTCACGGGCTGGGCTTCAAGACCGCTGCAATGGCCCTAAGCGGCGATTCCCTGCCAATATACGACAGGCGTCTCGCGGAGGTAGAAAAGCTCGCTATAGTGCTCGGCACCGAGGGCGACGGCCTTGCGGCAGGCACAATCGCCGAATGCGACTACACGGTGCGCATACCCATGTCCCACGGAGTTGACTCCCTGAACGTCGCCGCGGCAAGCGCGGTGGCATTTTATCAGCTTGGGCTCATGCACGCACAGGAGCTTCCGTCCGGCAGAAAGGACTGACATCATGTCTGTAAAAAGAAGCAGCGGCATACTGCTGCCCATATCCGCCCTGCCCTCTGAATACGGCATCGGCACGATAGGCAGGGCCGCTTATGACTTTATTGATTTTCTCGCGGAGGCGAAGCAGTCATGGTGGCAGATACTGCCCGTCGGTCCCACCGGCTGCGGAGACTCGCCGTATCAGAGCTTCTCCACCTTCGCGGGAAACCCGTATTTCATCGATCTTGAGCTGCTGTGCGGTGAAGGGCTGCTCGAAAAGTCCGAGCTTGACGCTATTGATTGGGGCAGCGAGCCTTCAAGGGTCGACTACGGCAAACTCTATGACAAGCGGCTCGGCGTTTTGAAAAAGGCCGCGGCAATGGGGCTTGCCGGAAACAGGAAAGAATTTGACGGCTTTGTCCGCGATAACGCGGGGTGGCTTCCGGATTACGCGCTTTTTATGGCCGTTAAAAGGTATTTCGGAATGTCCGCGTGGTATGAGTGGCCGGACGAGGGCATCAGGCTGCGCAAGCCCGATGCGCTGAAAGAATACGCAGAACTTTTGAAGGATGAGGTCGAGTTTTTCGAGTACATACAGTTTCTGTTTTTCCGCCAGTGGGAGGCCATGCGCTCCTACGCCCGGGAAAATGGCGTGGGAATTATAGGCGACCTGCCCATATACGTTGCGCTCGATTCCGCCGACGTATGGGCACAGCCGGGCTGCTTCAGGCTCGACGAGAACAACATTCCCCTCGAGGTCGCGGGCGTGCCTCCCGACTATTTCAGTGAGGACGGTCAGCTCTGGGGAAACCCTCTGTACGACTATGAGGCTATGAAAAATGACGGCTACGGCTGGTGGATACGCCGCGTCGACGGGGCGGCCAAGCTGTTTGACGCGCTGAGGATAGACCACTTCCGCGGCTTTGAAAGCTACTGGGCCGTTCCCTACGGAGCCGAGACCGCCAAGGAAGGACGTTGGGTAAAGGGTCCGGGAATGGATCTTGTCGGCAGGCTGACGGCGTGGTTTCCAAACGTTCAGTTCATCGCCGAGGATCTGGGCACACTCGGTCCGGAGGTACGCGAGCTGCTGCGTGCATCCGGGCTTCCAGGCATGAAGGTGCTTGAATTTGCATTCGACCCGAAAGAACACAGCAGCTACCTGCCCCATTGCTATTGCCCCGACTGCGTCTGCTACACAGGCACTCACGACAACGCCCCACTTGCCGCGTGGCGGCAGGAGGCTTCCCCTGAGGAGCTTGAGTTTGCCGCCCGTTATCTCGGCCTTAATGACAGTGAGGGCTTTAACAGGGGCATCATCCGCGGCGGCATGAGCTCCGTCGCCTCACTGTTCGTCGCGCAAATGCAGGACTATCTTGGCCTTGGCGGCGACGCCAGAATGAACACCCCGGGCACCCTCGGCGGAAACTGGCAATGGAGGCTGACACCCTCTCAGATAAGCAGCGCACTTGCGGCCGATATCGCCGGAATGACGAAGCTCTACGGCAGATGCGGCGGCTGATATCGCCAATAAATATAGAAAGGTTTTGTTAAAAAATGCTCCCGAAGCTTAACGCTCGGCGCTGCGTCACCGCTCTTATCGGCAGCGCCATACTGGCTTTCGGTCTGTATAATGTACACTCCATGTCCGGGGTTACGGAGGGCGGCGTGCTGGGGCTTACCCTGCTGCTGCAGCACTGGTTCGGTATTTCTCCGTCTATAAGCGGCTTTATTATGAATTTCCTCTGCTACCTGCTGGGCTTCAGGCTGCTGGGCAAGGAATTCATTGCCTACTCGGTGGTCGCAGGCGGAGGCTTTTCACTGTTCTATGCGGTCTTCGAGCGATTCCCGCCGCTTTGGCCGCAGCTTGCGGATACTCCGCTTCTCGCGGCTGTGATAGGCTCGCTGTTTGTGGGCATAGGCGTCGGCCTGTGCGTGCGGATAGGCTCCGCTCCTACCGGAGACGATTCGCTTGCGCTGAGCCTGTCGAGCCTGCTCAAAGTCGGCATACAGTGGATATATCTTGCCAGCGACCTCATAGTCCTCGCACTCTCGCTCAGCTATATCCCGCTCGGAAGACTCGTATACTCCCTGCTGACCGTTGTATTGTCGGGTCAGATCATCGGGTTTGTGCAGAGAATGAAATTACCGTCAAAAAAAGCAGCTCCCTGAGCTGCTTTTTTGACGGTATACAGGGCCTCGCAGAGTTCGCGCCCGCAGGCGCGAATAAAATGGTATCTGTTTTCTGCGGCGACATGCGCGTCGCAGAAAACACTTATCACGGAGCGAGCGTCGAAATGTGCAACACAGGCGCACATTGAGGCGCAGAGCGCAGTGCAAACCTTTTCGTCTGCAAAGTCAAGATGACTTTGCAGACGATTTGAAAAAAGCAGCTCCCTGAGCTGCTTTTTTCATTTTAACCCCCCGGGGGGCTTGTGCGAATGCGTTTTACCCGATATTATATCAGCAGTACAAACTTGGGGATCATGACATGATAAAAGCGAAAGACCTTATTTTTTCATACGACTGTGAGGGCGGCAGACACCGCAGCCTCGACGGGGCTTGCATCACCGTCAGGGACGGGGAGCTCGTTGCCGTTCTCGGCCATAACGGCTGCGGGAAGTCCACCCTTGTGAAGCATTTCAACGCCCTGCTTGAAGTACAGAAGGGCGAGCTGACCGTCGCGGGGCTTGATGCGAAAAGCGAAGCGAACATCTGGACGCTGCGCCGAAAGGTGGGCATGGTCTTTCAAAACCCCGACAACCAGTTCGTGTCCTCCGTAGTCGCTGAGGACGTCGCCTTCGGCCTTGAAAACTACGGAGTCGACGGCTCGGAGATCCCCGAACGTGTGTCCGCCGCCCTCGCGCTCGTGGGTATGGCAGGCTTTGAAAGGCGCTCGCCCCATATGCTCTCGGGCGGGCAGAAGCAGCGGGTCGCCCTCGCCGGGGTGCTCGCCATGGACCCCGATATCCTCGTGTTCGACGAGGTCACCTCGATGCTCGACCCCGACGGCAGGCGCGAGGTGCTGTCCGTCATAAAACGGCTGCACTCACAGCAGGGCAAGACAATCGTGATGATAACCCACTATGTCGAGGAGGCGGTTTTTGCCGACCGCGTGTACCTCATGCACGACGGGCGTATGCTCGCCGACGGCGCCCCCCGCGAGATGCTCACCGATCTTGAGCTTCTGCGCAGGACCGGTCTCACTCCGCCCACACCGGTCCGAATGTACCATGACCTTAAGGCAGCCGGCTTTGAGCTTCCGTACTGTCCTCTCACAAATGAAGAGCTCGCGGAGGAATTATGCCGATTGAAGTAAAAAACCTGTCTTTTACATACTCTGCCGGTACGCCTTTCGAAACGTCGGCTCTTAAAAACATCAGCCTTGAGATAAAAAACGGCGAATTTATCGGCGTCATGGGACACACCGGCTGCGGCAAATCAACGCTTATCCGTGCGCTTGCCGGACTTCTGCGCCCCAGCGAAGGAAGCATAGTTGTTGACGGCAGCGATATAAACGGGCGGCGCTATGACCGCTCCAAGCTGCGGCGGAAGCTGGGCGTCGTTTTCCAGTACCCCGAATGCCAGCTTTTCGAGACCACCGTGGAAAAGGACGTTGCTTTCGGGCTCAAGCACTCGGGGCTGAATAAGGACGAGGTGACCGAGCGCGTCAGATGGGCGCTCGAGATCTGCGGCTTTGATTTTGAAAAGATCGCAAAGGCCTCGCCCATGGGGCTTTCCGGCGGTGAAAAGCGCAGAGTCGCCATCGCCGGAGTTCTCGCGGTAAAGCCTGAATACCTCATTCTCGACGAGCCCATCGCGGGGCTTGACCCCTTGGGGCGCGAGGCATTTCTTGAGCTAATAACCGGACTTAACGCCGACGGGATGACAATAATCATGGTCTCACACAACGCCGACTGCATCGGCGAATACGCACGCCGCGTACTGCTTCTGAACGGCGGCGAGCTCGTCGGCGACGGCAGTCCGCAGGAGCTGTTTTCCGACGTTGAGCGGATGCGCTCCCTTCATCTCGGCGTGAGCCGGAGCCGTGAGATAGCGTGGCTGCTGAAAAAAGGCGGCATGGACATCCCGCAGGACATATGCTCGTATGACAGGCTGCTGCCCGCGGTGCTCGCACATCTGAGGGGCGGTGATGAGCATGACTGAGCGCATGACGGGGCAGTTTATCCCCGGCGCTTCACTGCTGCACAGTCTCGACGCGAGGGCAAAGCTCTTCGGCTTTATCCTGCTCACGGCCGCCGTGATACTGGCCGACACCGTCGCGGGATACGCGCTTATAATCGCGCTCATGCTGCTGCTCACGGCCGTTTCAAAGCTTCCTGTATCGACCGTTGTGGGAAGCGTCAGGCGTATGTTCTGGTTCTTTGTAATTATTTTTATAATGAACTGCCTTTTCTACTCGGCCGAGGATCCCATATGGAGCTGGTGGATAATCTCGCTTTCAAAGGCGGGCGCCGTTCAGGGCTTCAATGTCATGTTCAGGATACTTATCATTTTGGTTCTCAGCAATATTTTCACGCTTGTCACCCCGCCGCTTGAGATAACCTCCGCGATTCAGTCCATGCTCAAGCCCTTGAAGCTGCTGAGGCTCCCCGCCGACGATATCGCCATGATCATTTCCGTGGCAATACAGTTCATCCCAACCCTTTTGCAGGAGGCAGACACCATAAAAATGGCTCAGATAGCCAGAGGCGCACGTTTTGAGAGCAGGAAGCTGCATGAGCGCGCAGCGGCCATGCTGCCGCTGATCGTGCCGATGTTCCTCTCGGCCTTCAAGCGCGCCGACGAGCTTGCCACGGCCATGGAAGCACGCGGCTACCGCGGCGCGAAGCACCGCAGCGGGAAAAAGGCCGCTCCCATGCCCGCGGGCTCATATGCGTCAATTTTATTCTGCGCAGCCGTCTGCGCGGCAGAAATTATAATATGAATCGGAGAAATATTATGAGAAAAATGACCGCCGTTAAGAAATCGATCATCACCGCCGTCTGCATCGCCCTGTGCTATGTCCTCCCGCTGATGTTCCACGGCATCCAGAACGCGGGCAGCATTTTCTGCCCCATGCACATCCCTGTGTTTATCTGCGGCCTCATCTGCGGCTGGCCCTACGGCCTGCTCTGCGGCATAGCCGGCCCCCTGCTGTCCTCCGCGCTGACGGGTATGCCTCCCGCCGCCATGCTCCCGTCGATGATGGTCGAGCTGGCCGTCTACGGCGCCGTCGCGGGACTTATGATGAAGCTCGTCCACACCAAGAGCACCTACGCCGACCTTTACATAAGCCTCATCACCGCGATAGTCTGCGGCAGAGTGCTCGCGGGCGTCGCCAAGGCACTCATTTTCGCCAGAGGCAGCTATTCAATGGCGGCGTGGGTAGCCGGAAACGTGGTCACGAGCTGGCCGGGCACAGTTATCCAGCTTGTTTTTATACCCGGCATCGTTTTTGCGCTCATGAAAGCCAATCTGATCCCCCGGAGATACCCCAGACTCGAGGACTGACGCCATGGACAAAAAAGACGTAATTGAGTTCTTCAACGGTCTTGCCGCTTCATGGGACGCAGAGCTTGTCCGCAGTGACGAGATAATAGGCATCATCCTCGATAACGGCGGCATAAAAGAGGGTGTGAAGGTCCTCGATGTCGCCTGCGGTACGGGGGTACTGATACCCGATTATCTCGCCCGAAAGGTCGCCTCCGTCACGGGAGTCGACATCTCCCCGGAAATGATAGCCTGCGCGAAGGCAAAATTTGAAGCGGATAACGTCCATTTTATATGCGCCGATATCGAGGAGGCATACCTCCCTTGCGATTTTGACTGCTGCATGGTGTACAACGCCTTCCCTCACTTCCCCGACCCGGGTAATCTTATAAAGGTTCTTTCGTCACGGCTCAAGCGCGGCGGAAGGCTCTCGGTTGCCCACGGCATGAGCAGAGCGAAGATAGACCGCCACCACGAGGGCAGCGCCTGCAAAGTATCCAGAGGGCTTATGAGCGAGACCGAGCTTGCCCGTCTTATGGAGCCTTACTTCAACGTGGATGTTGTCATATCCGACGACCGGATGTATCAGGTCGCGGGCGTAAAGAAATAA
>CALZAG010000085.1 GCA_945613045.1 uncultured Clostridia bacterium
GGAATTTGCAGCGCCTTGTGCGCTGCAAATTTTTTATTGACAAAACTGTTATAACTGTGTATATTACGCATATACAGTCAACGAGGTCAAAGCTTATGTACATTTTTATCGACAACAAAACAGAAGCGCCGATATACGAGCAGATATATGAGCAGATAAAGTCCCAGATAATAAGCGGGGAGCTGTGCGAGGACGAGGCCCTTCCGTCGATACGCAATCTTGCAAAGGACCTGCGCATAAGCGTCATAACCACGAAACGGGCCTATGAGGAGCTGGAGTCGGAGGGCTTTATATACACTGTAGCGGGCAAGGGCTGCTTTGTGGCGGCGAAGAACACGGAGCTGCTGCGTGAGGAAAATTTAAAGTGTATCGAGGAGCATATGCAGGAGATACGCCGCCTTGCCGCCGGCTGCGGTCTGAGCCGCGGAGATATTATTGAAATGTTCAATGTTCTGGAGGAGGAATTGCCTTGAACGCGATAGAAATAAAAAATCTGAGCAAGACCTACGGAGAGTTCAAGCTCGACGATCTCAGCCTGTGCCTGCCGCAGGGCTGCATTATGGGGCTCGTAGGCGAAAACGGAGCGGGAAAGAGCACGACTATAAAGCTCATTCTCGACATGATACAGCGGGACAGCGGCACGATAAGCGTGCTCGGCCGCGATAACAAAGATAATTTCCGCCTGACCAAGGAGGATATCGGAGTCGTGCTCGACTCGGTTGGCTTTCCCGAATGTCTCAACGCAAGGCAGCTTAACAGGATCATGAAAAGCAGCTACAAAAACTGGGATGAAGCGCAGTTTTTCGGCTATCTGAACAAGCTGAACGTGCCCGACGGGAAGGCGTTCAAGGAGTTCTCCCGCGGTATGAAAATGAAGCTCGGCATCGCGGCGGCAATGTCCCACGGCGCAAGGCTGCTGATACTGGACGAGGCCACCTCCGGACTTGACCCGGTGGCGCGGGACGAGGTGCTGGATATGTTCTCGGAGTTTACCCGAGACGAGAAAAACTCCGTGCTCATCTCGTCGCATATAGTCAGCGACCTTGAGAAGATATGCGACTATATAGCTTTCATCCACCGCGGCAGGCTCATGCTCTGCGAGGAAAAGGATGTGCTGCTCGAGGAATACGGAATTGTGAACTGCCGTCCGGAGGAGCTTGGGCGGATACCCGAGGGCGCGGTGATCGGCCGGCGGGAGAGCGCCTACGGCGTTCGTGCGATAGTGCGGCGCTGCGCGGCGCTGGGGATGCAGATAAGCCCCGTAACTCTTGAGGAGCTTTTTGTATTCATGGTAAAGGAGGCCTGAGCATGAAAGGACTGCTGCTTAAGGATTATTACATGACGGTAAAGTACTGCCGTATGCTGATACTTATGGTGCTGATTTTTGCCGCAGTGTCGGCGGTAAGCAACAGCATTTTTCTGATAAGCTACCCGTTTATTATCGCGGGGGTGCTGCCGGTATCGCTGTACGCATATGACGAGAAAAGCGGCTGGTGCAGCTATGCAGACGCCATGCCCTACAGCAGGGCGCAGCAGGTGTCGGCAAAATACATAAGCGCGCTGGTGTTCATCTGCCTTGTGATGCTCATATGCACAGTCGGCAAGGCGCTTACCGGCGACAGCTTCATTGAGGACTTTTCGCTTCTGGTTATGCTGTGCGGAACAGGGCTGCTGTCGGCAGCGGTACTGCTGCCCTTCGTGCTTAAGTTCGGCTCCGAAAAGGGAAGATGGGCGTATTATGCGGTAATCATCATAGCCTGTGTGATCGCCGCCGCCGTATTCGATACAGGCAGTGCGGTCGCCTCAGAACTCACAGGGACCGCGGCGGCGTGCATATTGGCAGGCTGTGTTCTGCTGTTTGGGCTGTCGTGGCTTCTGTCAATAAAGATTTACGAAAAGCGGGAGCTGTGAAGAAAGCGCACGGCTTTACAGAATGATAACGAAAACCCACGGAGCGGCGCTCCGTGGGTTTTCATTTTCATCCGGACTTGTGACGTGCGTTATGTATCTTCTCGTATGCCGAGCGGTATTTGCCCGTCTGCAGTCTCGAGAAGGCGCTGAACATATGCTCGTGCACGATGTTTCGTCTTTCGACCAGCTCACGATACTTCTCTTTGAGCTCCTCTGAGTCCTGCACCTTTTCCATGATGGCTTCCGCGCCGTCATAGAGGTTTTCGCCGATGTGATCGGACACGGAGCGCAGCGCCTTTTCAAGCTCGTCGATGGCCTGCATACGGCTCTCGATCTTAAGGGCGTGAAACAGCGTGATGACAAGATCCGCGATCAGGCAGCAGGTGAGGACTATCACGACGATGTGCCCGATACCCTGCGGGATATGGCTCAGCAGGCGGGATACGGGCGGGTGGACGAGGTAGACCGCCGCAAGGCAGCCGAGCCCCCAGATGAGTGAAAAACCGAGGCAGACATAGCCGCCCAGATTAAGGGGGTTGTTTGAGTAGTCCCAAAGCTGCTGATGGAACAGCTTCTCCGCGCAGAAGCCGACGATGAATTCGATCACGGTGCAGGCGAGTGCGGATATAAGGAACACAAGCGCGGGCTTGTCGATGACAGGCCAGGTGAGGTACAGCACGGCTATCATGCCGTAGCCGTAAATGGGGCACAGCGGCCCCAGAAGGAAACCGCGGTTTACAAACTTCCCGTGCCTGAAGGCGGCGTAGACGACTTCAGCGCACCAGCCCAGAAAGCTGTATACAAAGAAAAATCCAAGCAGCTCATATATCGTATAATTCATCCCGTGCCGGCCCTCAGTTTATATCGTGAAATTCCGCGTCTATGTAGTCTGCCTTCGGCTTCATGCTTTTGACCGTATACGCGGTTATCCACAGGTTTTGTATCCCGTCTGCGATGAGAGAGATGCCGAGCAGGATCATCAGGGCCGAAGCGCCCTCAAATGGGTTCATTATCAGCAGCAGGCCGCATATGCAGCTGAGTATCCCGAAAACGAGGATGCCCCACCAATATACAAGACCGAACAGTTTCGCATCGTGCGAGGTCTGGATCTTCATCGCGCCGTCGACAAGGACGAACACGCCGATGATGACCGGCATCAAGGCGGCAATATTGCCGGGATGCAGAATGATGATGACGCCCGCGGCCACGGAGAAGATACCCAGCGCGAGGTCAAACTGAAACGCAAGGCGAAACAGGTCGTTTGAAAAATAGCTTATTATCTTTACAAGCCCGAAAAGAGTTATAAGTATGCCGACGGCGCAGCAGATCGCAACGGCCGAGGCGGAGGGGAAAGAAATAAACAGTATGCCGGCGATTATCATGGCAACCGAAATTGCTATAGAGCACCATTTTGCACAGCGAAAAAGCCTCACGGTAAAGTCTCCTTTCATTTGACATACTGAAAATATAGCGAAAGGATGCGTGCTTTTCCATGGTCAGAAAAAACTTCATGCTCAGTTTTTGAGCATGAAGTGTTTTTTGTCTGAATTATTGTCCGTCACCGCAGGCTTTTTCAAGGCTGCGGCGGATGTTGCCGTCCAGAAGCCGCCCAATCCTGAGAATGACATCCTCGGGATCGCCCTTCAGGCCGCTCTGGAGCCATTCCTTGTATATCCCGACGACCGCGTGCTTATAGAACATGGCGAGGAGCTTTATGTCCTCCTCGGATGCGTCAAGCCCCTCGGCCTCTCTGCGGACGAAGCCTGTCATGATGGCTCCTGCGATGCTGTACATATAGTGCTCAAGCTCATCGCGGTTTGCCGAGCTGTAAACATGATAAACTGCGCGCTTATTTTTCAGTATGAACTGCGCGGAGTACAAAAAGCCCTCCTGCCAGCTTTTTTTCTCGCCGGCAAGCTTCAGAGCCTTTTCGGTCTCGATGATGAATATGTCCTTGAGCAGGTCGTAAATGTCGTGATAATGGTAATAAAAGGTGTTGCGGTTGATGCCGCAGTCAAGGACGATGTCCTTAACGGTTATCTTGTCCAGCGGTTTTTCGTTGAGCAGCTTTACCAGCGACGACATTATGGCGTTTTTCGTGAGGTTTCCCGACATATTTTTCCTCCAGGGACACTTTTATATATTGTAAGCAGAAAGGCGATGAGAAGGCAAAGCTCAATTGTTCCTTGCCTTATACATCCTCGCGGCTATGGACATGGGGATCAGAGACAGCACCGTAACGACGGCTGCCGCGATAAACAGCTCGTTAACGGGCAGATAGCCCTCGGCGATCTTCGTTATATCGTAGCCCATCTCGACTGCGCGGTCGGCAGTGACGAAAATGAGGTTCCCGCCGTCGACCACCTGATAGACCTTCTCTCCGAAGGCGCGGCAGATGGGGTCTGCGAGCAGGGGCCCCGCGCACATCGGGAAGAATACGAAGAACATGATGCGTATGCCCTCAAACTGTCCGCGGTGCTCCTCGGGATAGAGGCGCTTCATCCACACGGTCATGGACTGCATGAACACGACGTAGCCGACGCCCACGAGGATGATGCCGATGTAGCAGGGCCAGTTTAAGCCGATGTTGAGCGCGTTTGCCGTATCAAAGCTGCCGCTCATATTGCCGACAATGAAGTACACGAACAGACAGCCCACGATGCTTATAATTGTGGCAAAGGCCGCGACCGAGGGCACCTTTTTGTCGTTGATGACCTTGATGAAGGGTATGGATATGAGCACGGCAAGCACGAGGGGAATGCCGAGTATGAGACTGGGGTCGTTAAAGCCCAGCGTGTAGTTCATCCAGTTCATGATGTGGATGAAATAGCAGTTGTAGCCGATGAAGAAAATGCAGAGGGTGAGAAACACGAGCGCGAGCTCTTTATTGGAAGCAAAGCGCCTGAAATTAAAGGTGGAGGCAAACTGATGCCAGAAGCCGCCGTCCCTGACGGGCCTGAGCCGCGGGTCGTCCTTGAGCAGAAATATGGAGGCTATGCCCACTAAGATGGTGACCGCGCCGGCAACGGAGAAAAAAATGATGTAGCCCGCCTGCGGATTTGCCTCGGTGGCAAGGCCGCTCACGAACATACCGCCAACAAGCGTACCGACGAGAGTGCCTATAACGGGCAGAGTCGCCGCGACGGCGCCTATCTGACCGGAGTTTGAGTCGTCCATCATGTCCGCGTACCACGCGTTGTAGCCCGCGTCGTTTGCCATGGAGCCGAAGAAGCTCATGATAGTGTCGGCGGCGACGATGGTGACGCCGACGAGCATGACGTTGTTATATATGCTGTCGCGCAGATAGTGGGTCAGGCCGAAGGCGATGGTGAAGACGCCCCACAGTATCGAACCCCAGGTGATGAGCTTTTTTCGGGAGCCGATACGGTCGGAAAGCGTTCCGAAAAACAGCGCGGAGAAGGTCGTGGCGGTGGCTGAGCATATGGTCATGGCGGTCACGACGCCGAGCTGCGCGCCGAAGTCCGAGTACAGGAAGTTTGCAAACCAGTTGTTCTCGATCACCCAGGCGATCTGCGCCGAAAAGCCGATGACCAGCAGAAGCGTCCAGTTCAGCGCTCCGATGCCTTTCTTTTTCGCGGGTATTTTGCCGCCCATATTAAATGTCCCTCCGATGCTTTGCGATAAATCCTCTTACCGCGTTCTGATATTTTTCCTTTTCGAGCATATAAGACGCCGCGTGCCCCGCGCCGGGGACGAGCAGCAGCTCCTTTTCCGCCGCGCAGGCGTCAAAAATGCGCATGGCCATGTCGGCTGGAACATACAGGTCGCTGTCGCCGCAGATATACAAAAGCGGCAGCTTCGAGCGCTGCATACTGCGCACCGAATCCCCGTCGCGGAAGCCATAGCCGGCGGTGATGAGATTTATAAGCTCAAAAATGTTCACAAACGGCGTTGCCGGAAGATGATACATCCTGCCGACAAGATTGCGGAAGACCTCGTCTATGCAGGAATAGCCGCAGTCGGCGATAATACCGCGTACGTTGTCGGGAAGCCCAAGATCAGCGCATTGCAGGATAGAAGCAGCGCCCATGCTCATGCCGTGCAGAAAGATCGAGGAGCCCGGGAAAAGCTCGGCAGCCTTTTTGGCCCAGAGCACGACGTCATACCTGTCAAGCGCTCCGAAGCCTATGTATTTGCCCTCGCTTTCGCCGTGGGCGCGCATATGCAGGTACATGAGGTTGTATCCCAGCGCGTGATAGAAATCGTACATCGCGGCAAAATCAAAGGCGGGCTCGGATTTATAGCCGTGGCAGAATATCACCGTAACGCCGGTATCGCCCTCGCCGCGCAGGAGGTCGGCGTGAAGCTTAAGCCCGTCGGCAGAGCATATCACCAGCTTTTCAAAGGGCAGGGCCCGGAAGGGCTCAAAGTACGGGATGTTGTGCTCCCAGAGCGCCTCCCCCGTAGGCGCGAGCAGGGATGAGCACTCCCCTCCCGTCTCGGGCGAGGGCAGATCGTCCTGCCGCCTGATGAATGCCCGCACGAAGGAATAGCCCAGTACCCAGACTATCGCCGCGGCAAGGCAGAGTATGCACAGAATTATAAATGCGGTCTTCATGATGTGGTCTCCGAATTGTTATCACGGATATTTTATTACATAATAATTGAAATTGGAAGAGACAATTCTTGAAGAAACAAAAATAATACTATATAATATCTTTACAATTACTGCGAGGTGATAAGTGTGGAAAAGAAAAAAGTGTATTTTATTAAAGATATAAGCCCGAAAAATGCGATAAGGGCGTTTGATGCGCTGGGCATCGAGCTCAGGGGCAACGTCGCGGTAAAGCTCCACAGCGGCGAGCCGGGAAACCAGAATTTCCTGCGCCCTGAGTTCATGAAGGATATCGTTAACTACGTCGGCGGAACAATCGTCGAGTGCAACACCGCGTATGACGGCAACAGAAACACCACCGAG
>CALZAG010000086.1 GCA_945613045.1 uncultured Clostridia bacterium
TCATCGTCTATGGATTCAAAAAGCTCATCGCCGTTTTCATCGTTCACGACGGAGAGGATTATCAGGCCGTAGTCGGGATCGTCCTCGTCCATATCGGTGGGCAGGAAGGCCGCGAAGGAC
Organism: uncultured Clostridia bacterium; assembly: GCA_945613045.1. Taxonomy (GTDB): domain Bacteria; phylum Bacillota; class Clostridia; order Oscillospirales; family Oscillospiraceae; genus F23-B02. The sequence continues at coordinate 121 of CALZAG010000086.1, forward strand.
TCGCCGTTATAGTCGATCGTGTCCAGCAGCTCCAGCTCAAACTCGTTTCCCTCATCATCTATTATCGTTACAAAATCATTGCCGTATTCTTCGCTCATTTTGCTACCTCCAGTGTTGTTATATGGGCTGAGTTTATTTTAACCTACACGGAGTCATAAATCAAGAATAATCGGATTCCTCAGGAGCTAAAATCCTCCAACAGAGATAAAAGCTCGGCTTTGCCCGTCGCCGGGATGCCGGTTCTCAGCTTTTCGCGGTCTACGTTGTTGAGGGTCGCAGTCTCGATATCCGTAAGCTCCGCTGGCGTATCCTCGCCGCCGCGGAACACCGCGACATAGCCCTCCCAGTCGCGCAGGAAGTATTCCTCATCCTGCGTCGAGGCGTATTCCGCTTTATGCACAGGGGTATTATTTTCTGCTTCCGCGCTTATACTTTTCACAGCGGCCGCACCCATAGCTGCAGCCGTCACGATAAGGAAGCCCAGAAGAAGTATTTTAAGTGATCTTTTCACGCTCTGCTCACTCCTTTAGGATCATTATTCCCCCTTTTCGGTAAAACAAGTACGTACGGCAAAAAATTTTACAATTTATACACTCCTGCTTGACATAAGGTGATATAATAAGTGTTCAGATATAATTAGCTAACTATGCCCATTACATATTATCATATTTTTTAGCTTTTGACACACGCAGCAGCAAAGGAGGTGTGCCGAATAATGGATATCGCAAGGGATACGAATACCGAGCCCCATGGCGGCAAATTCAGCCGCGCCATGCGGATAATCGGGACTATTCTTCTCATCGGCGTTGTTACGGGTCTTCTGTTTGTCTGTATTTTCGCTTTCTATGTCAAGACCTGCATCACCCCCGGACTTGATCTGGATCTGAACGACTTTACTCTCAATCAGTCCAGTACTATCTATTACGAGGACGCAAACGGAGATTGGAAGGAGCTGACGACCTTTTACGATTCGGAGGACCGAATCTGGGTCGACGGCAATGAGATCCCCCAGCACATGAAGGACGCGCTTGTCGCTATTGAGGACAAGAGGTTTTATAAGCATAATGGCGTCGACTGGTTCCGCACGGCCCACGCCGCGCTGAATATGTTCACCGGCGGCTCGGTTTTCGGCGGCTCGACCATCACGCAGCAGCTCATAAAAAACCTGACCCAGCAGGATGATATCACCGTGCAGCGCAAGCTGCTGGAGATTTTCCAGGCGCTGGACCTTGAGAAGCACTACGACAAGGAGGAGATCCTTGAGTATTATCTCAACGCCGTGTACTTCGGTGAGGGCTGCTACGGCGTTCAGACCGCCGCACAGACCTATTTCGGCAAGGATGCCAAGGATCTTTCCGTCGCGGAGGCTGCTGCTATCGTCGGCATCACCAACCTCCCGACCTACTATGACCCCTTCTACAGCGTTGAGAACAACAAGGAGCGTCAGGAGGATGTCCTGCGAGAGATGTATAAGCAGGGATACCTTAACAAGGACGAGTACGAGCAGGCAAAGGCCGAGGAGCTCGACTTCGTCCGCGGAGAGAATGAGCCCTCCCGCGCTACGCCCTACTCCTACTACGAGGAGGTCGTTATCTCTGACGTTATAAGCGACCTTGCCGAGGCCAAGGGCATCAGCAGAGAGGCCGCCCGACGCTTGGTCTACAACGCGGGCTACGAGATCTACGCCTGCATCGACATGGATATACAGGCAAAGGTCGACGCGATCTACACCGATCTTGACGCTCTTCCCAAGGCCCGCAACGGCACCGATTCCCAGCTTCAGAGCGGCATCGTCATCATCGACCAGCACACCGGCGAGATAAAGGCGCTGTGCGGCGGCACCGGCGAGAAGACCATAAGCTTCGGTCTGAACAGAGCCACTAAGACCACAAGGCCGCCCGGCTCGTCCATCAAGCCCATCGCAGTATACGGTCCGGCCGTGGAATACGGCCTCATCTCCCCGTCGACGCTTGTCCTTGATGCCGATGACGAGCACATCAAGCTCTCGCATACCTCGTGGTATCCTAAGAACTCGCCCAACACCTATGACGGCATCATAACCATCCTGACCGCGCTGCAGAAGTCCAAGAACACCGTTTCGGCGCAGATCATGGATAAGCTGACGCCTGCTGCGTCCTATGACTTCCTCACAAGCCGTCTCGGCATTGTGAGCCTCATAGAGGAGGACGCGGACTACGCCGCGCTGGCTCTCGGCCAGCCGCACTACGGCATCACCGTCCGTGAGATGGCGCAGGCCTACACCGCCCTTGCAAATGACGGCACCCTCACCTATGCAAGAAGCTACTCCATGGTCAAGGACCGCGACGGCAAGATCATCCTCGATAACCAGCCCAAGACCCAGACAGCTTTTTCTCAGAGCACCGCCCGCACCATGACCTATATGCTCCAGAACGCGGCCGCCTACGGCACCGGCTATGAGTCCCGCCTGAGCAATATGCCCGTGGCAGGCAAGACCGGCACTACCACCGATAACCGCGACCGCTGGTTCTGCGGCTACACGCCGTATTACACCTGCGCGGTCTGGACCGGCTACGATACCCCCGAATATATGTCCTTCTCCGGCAACCCCGCGACTCAGATATGGCAGATGGTCATGGAATCTATCCATGATGGTCTCGAGCGCAAGGAGTTCAACATCTCCTACGGCGGAGGCGCGACCGGAATCTTCGGCACAAGGGAAGAGCTTGAAGAGCAGAGCCTGACCGAGGAAGAGCGCGAGGAAAAAGAGCGCGAGGAAGAGGAAAAGCGCAAACAGGAGGAAGAAGAAAAGAAGCAGCAGGAAGAGCAGCAGGATCAGGAACAGGAAAGTACCGGTATAGCTGACCGTATTTTCTGAAATTAAGGAGGAATCACTTTGGCAAACAAACCCCTCGAATACAAAGGCCATCCCCTGCAGCGCGCAGGAAATATAGTCTACTACGGCAGCATGGCCGATAAGTACATTATCATGCTTCAGATAATGGACACCAAGAAGGTCAAGGACCTCGACGTTGCAACAAAGGTATCCGTGCAGCTTCAGCTCACCGACCCATCCGTCAAGTCCCGCGACCGAATCGTCAAGAAGAGCGAGAAGGACGGATTTTGGGCGGCGATGGACGTTGCCAGCGTTTGGCTCGACAGAGCCCTTGCATCCAAGTAAAACAGCATAGTTTCAAACAGGAGCCTGCGCAAGCGGGTTCCTGTTTTTTTCATAATTATTACATTTGCTTGCTGATTTTTGCTCGAAATGGCAAAGTGAAGAATTAAACAAAAAAATCATCTTAAATGTGTGGAATTTGCTGATTTTTATGGTATACTGTTTTCGTTAATTAATTCTTACCATGGGAGGAAAAAATGAAGAAAGTCCAGTTTACCGAAACCGTGCTTCGTGACGCGAATCAGTCGCTGATAGCGACAAGACTTCCCTACGACAAGTTTGAGCCCATTCTCGAGAAGATGGATCAGGCTGGGTTTTACTCCGTGGAATGCTGGGGCGGCGCCACCTTTGACGTCTGCCTGCGCTTCCTGAATGAGGATCCCTGGGAACGTCTCCGTAAGATCCGCGCAAAAATGCCCAATACCAAGCTGCAGATGCTGCTTCGCGGCCAGAACATCCTCGGCTACAAGCACTATCCCGACGACGCGGTACGCCGCTTTGTCCGCTGCTCGGTTAAAAACGGCATTGACATCATCCGCATTTTCGATGCCCTGAATGATACCGACAACCTTAAGGTCGCCATTGAGGAGACCGTGAAGCAGGGGGCAATGGCATCCGGCACCATTTCCTACACCACCAGCCCCGTGCACACCATCGCCAAATACGTTGAGATGGTCAAGGAGCTCAAGGAAATGGGCGTTGCCTCCATATGCATAAAGGACATGGCCGGCATCATGACGCCGCAGAACGCGTACGATCTGGTCTCCGGCATCAAGGACGCCGTTGACCTCCCCGTCGTTGTCCACACACACTGCACCACGGGACTTGCCTTCATGACCTACCTCAAGGCCATCGAGGCCGGCGCGGATGTCATCGACACCGCTATATCCCCCTTCTCCGGCGGCACCTCTCAGCCCGCGACCGAGACCCTGTTCTACGCTCTCAAGGAGCTGGGCTACGATGTTGAGCTCAACGAGAAGATACTCATCGAGATGGCAAATTACTTCAAGCCCATCCGCAACGATTACCTTGCCGACGGCACTCTCAACCCCATTTCAATGTCCACCGATACCCAGTGTCTGACCTATCAGATCCCCGGCGGCATGCTCTCCAACCTGCTGAGCCAGCTCAAGATGATGAACGCGCTGGATAAATTTGAGGAGGCTCTCATCGAGACCCCGAGAGTTCGCAAGGACATGGGCTATCCTCCCCTTGTCACCCCCACCAGCCAGCTTGTCGGCTCTCAGGCGGTGCAGAACGTTCTCGCCGGCGAGCGCTACAAGAACGTCGGCGCCGAGATAAAGGCATACTGCCGCGGTGAGTACGGCCGTACCCCCGCTCCGATAGACGAGGAGATAAGGGCAAAGATCCTTAACGGCGAAAAGCCCATCGAGGGCCGCTATGCCGACACTCTGCCCACCGATGTATACGAAAAGGCCGCCGAGCATCTGGGCGACACCGCCCGCTGCGAGGAGGATGTTCTCAGCTACATCGCCTTCCCCCAGGTCGCTGAGAATTTCTTCGAGAAGCGCCGCGAGGCCGAGGAAAAGGTCGTGCGCTACACCATAACCGAGGCCTGAGGAGGTTCAGACGATGAATGATCTGATAAACATTTCCCTGGGCGACGCGGGCGTCACCGCCCTGCTGGGCTATATGGTGGTGTTCCTCGGGCTCGTTCTGCTCATGTGCGTTGTTATGATAATGGGCAGGATCATGGTCGGCAAGGCAAACAAGGCCAAGGCCGCCGCTCCAGCGGCAGCGCCTGCTGCTCCCGCACCCGCCGCCGAGCCCGCTCCCGGCTCCGCCGGAGAGCTCAAGCTCTATGACACGGACCCCAGAGACGCTGCCATGGTCATGGCTATCGTAGCGGATACCCTCGGTAAGCCCATTAACGAGCTCCGCTTTATTTCCATCAAGGAGGTCAAGGAAGATGAAGTATAAGGTAACTTTGAATAACAAGACATATGAGGTTGAGGTCGAAGCGGGCGAAGCCATGCTCGTCGACGAATACGAGGCCTATGCTCCCGCGGCTCCCGCACCCGTCGCCGCCGCTGCTCCTGCGGCCGCACCTGCAGCCGCCGCTCCCGCAGCCCCCGCCGGAGCCGCGCTCGCCGCAGGCGAGGTCGTGAAAAGCCCCATGCCCGGCAACATTCTCAAAATCAACGTTTCCAACGGCCAGAAGGTCAATGAGGGCGACGTGCTTCTCATCCTTGAAGCCATGAAGATGGAAAACGAAGTCGTTGCGACCAAAGCCGGCACTGTTGCGCAGATAGTCGTCGCAAAGGGTGCCGTTGTTGAGACCGGAGCGCCTCTGGTAGTTATCGCATAAGGAGGTAACAGATGGATATTCTGGGTACTCTCCAAAAGCTGGCGTCCGAATCCGGCTTCGCCGCGTTCATTTTAACAGACGGCGGCTGGAAGAACCTCGTCATGATAATCATTGCCTTTGCGCTTTTGTACTTAGGTATTGCTAAGAAGTTTGAGCCTCTGCTCCTGTGCGGCATAGCCTTCGGATGCTTACTTACGAACCTCAGCTACTTTGTCGGCATGGGCGAAAACGCCCTTTACCACCCCGAACTGTGGACGGCATTTCTAGACGAGGCAAGCCCCTATTACCACAGCTACGGCCATGTCATGGCAAACGCCGGTCTGCTGGACTTCTTCTATATCGGCGTCAAGGCCGGCATCTATCCCTCGCTCATATTCCTCGGCGTCGGCGCGATGACCGACTTCGGCCCGCTGCTGGCAAACCCCAAGAGCCTTCTTCTTGGTGCTGCGGCGCAGATGGGCGTGTTCGTCGCCTTCTTCCTCGCTGTCCTGCTCGGCTTTACCGGCCCTGAGGCCGCCTCCATCGGCATCATCGGCGGCGCGGACGGCCCTACCGCTATATTCCTCACGACAAAGCTCGCTCCGCAGCTTCTCGGCCCCATCGCCATCGCCGCATATTCATACATGGCGCTGATCCCCATGATCCAGCCGCCGCTTATGAAGCTTTGCACCACCGATAAGATGCGCAAGGTAAAGATGGAGCAGGCCCGCGAGGTCTCCAAGACCGAGAAGATCATCTTCCCCATCGTCGTTGCGACCTTCGTCATCCTGCTCCTGCCCTCGACGGCTCCCCTCATCGGCTGCCTGATGCTGGGCAACCTCTTCCGTGAGTGCGGCGTTACCGACAGGCTTTCCGACACTGCTCAGAACGCGCTGATGAACATCGTTACCATTTTCCTCGCAACCTCCGTCGGCGCCACCATGGTGGCTCAGAACTTCCTCAACGGAGCCACGATAAAGATAATACTTCTCGGCCTGTTCGCTTTCGGTATCTCCACCATCGGCGGTCTGCTCGGCGGTGTGGTCATGTACCGCACCTCCGGCGGTAAGATCAATCCCCTCATCGGCTCGGCAGGCGTCTCCGCAGTACCCATGGCCGCCCGCGTCTCTCAGGACGTCGGCCGCAAGTACAACAAGTCGAACTTCCTGCTCATGCACGCAATGGGTCCCAATGTCGCGGGCGTCATCGGCTCCGCCATCGCGGCAGGCTTCCTGCTCTCCGTCTTCGGCGGCTGA
>CALZAG010000087.1 GCA_945613045.1 uncultured Clostridia bacterium
ATGTCACATCGGCGGTTCCGCTGATATTCAAGATGCCATTCGCGGTATCTATGTAGCCGCAAGTGCCGGTACCGGTGCTGGTACTCAGCGTATGCGTACCGCCGGAAATACTGATCGATTTTTCGCCGGCGTTTTGGATGGCACTATACATCCCCGCCGTGGTTTTCAGGCTGCCGCCCTTAATGCTGACCGTACCGCAGCTTTGGAGGCCGATGGCTTGAGTTTCGCCGGTTTTCGGGGTCATCTCCAGTGTGCCGTTCGTGAGGGTAAAGCTATTGCCGGGTTTGCTGAGAAGCATACCCGCCTTGGCTGTCGTATTCAGCGTACCGCTGTTAATCTCTGCGGACGCACCGTCGCCGCTCAGGTAAACAGCCACATAGCCCACATTAACGGTCACATAGAGAGAACCATTAAATGCCAGCTTGCTGTTTTTCCAAACGTAGAATCCGTTGCCGGAGGAACCCGTTGAGCTAAGATTCAGCGAACCGCCGGTAACAGTCAGATCTGCATTTACAAATACTGCGTCATAATTGTCCGTAGTTAATGTGAGATCTGAGCTGGTCTTCAGCGCGGTCACACCGTCTACATACAAAGGATAGTGAGCGGAAATGCTTCCCGAGCAGTTTGCGATCACATTCTGTTTGCCTGTTGCCAGCGGCGCCAGATTCACACCGAACGACATCTCATTCTTGTCGGTGTTGTCAAAGCTCTGGCGGGGAGTACACGTGATGTTAAAGTTAACGCCGGACAGATTTGCGACGCAATCCGTGTACATTTCAATACCGCTCTGGACGCCGGTCGCCGTATAGCTGCCGCCTTTCATAGTCAAATTGCCGTTCGGCTTGATACCAACCATATATCCCTTTTTGGCTGAATCCGTCGTTTTGTCATTGATTATCACGTTTGTACCGTAAATCCTCAGGTTAACGCCCGCGTCCGTGGTAATGCCCTTATTATTTTGGCCTGTAGAGTTAATAATCAGCTTGCTGTTGCTGTCTCCCGTAATTGTCACATTGCCGCCGTCGTACTGCCATATGCCGGCCATTTTGTCATTCGTTATATTAATTGTATTCGTACCGACAAGCACGATCGAAAGATTCGGGATCGCGCTTTGAATCGCAGCCATTGAAGCCTTACCATAACTTAGATTGATTTTGTTCAGCGTCAATTTCGAATTGTCGGGATCGAAGGTGGCTGTGCCGCCGCCGACAGAGATGGTTTTTTGGCTGGGCGTGAAGGCCATGTCGCCGATCAAAAGGCCATACGGTGTCTCCGCAGCAAGCACCGTTGTCGGCACAAAGGACAGCACCATACAAAGTACCAGCAGAATACCGAGAATTCGTTTTTTCATAGTCTTTCCTCACTTTTTGCTTCTCCGTACTCCGCAGAAAAGGTATTTATAAGTGGGAGATTGCATAGGGGGGATCCCCCTATGCAAGGGAGTACTCCCTTGCAAATCATCTTTGCTTGCTCCTATCCCCGGGGCAGCAGGCCGTCCAGGGAAAATTCATAGCGCATGGCAAGCCGGCGGAACAGATCCTCCATGACCGATTGGGCAATACTGCGCATATCCAGCCCCGCAACAAAGGAAAGGATCTTCTGAAGCTCGTCCTCCGGTACCTTGTAGCCCCGCAGCGCAAGGGTCAGGAATTTGTTCAGCTTCCGCTCCAGCGGGAAATCCGCCGTGCAGGGATTTGCCATATACCCGCGCATCAGCCCTGCCGAGCCAAGCTCCAGCTCGTAAAAATCCTGCTCCGTCAGCTCCGGCTGATACGGGCCGAAGATGCGGTAAAGCTCCTGCGCCGTAGCGCGCTGGATGTAGTCGAGCAGGTGTTCCTGCGTGTAGGCTTCCAGATAGATCTGCCGCAGATTTTCGTTCAGCTCCGTCAGCGTGATCTGGAGCGCGGTTTCCACCGCGTAGACATACACCGGCGGGAGCGCGGCGCCCGCAGTGTTTCTGGCAATGCCGAACTGGTTTTCAAACATGAATTTCACCAGCTCCATCAAAACGCCGTCCTTGCTGTGGAAAATGTTCTGAAAACTGCTGGAGGAGACCTGCGCCTCCTTTAGGATGTGCAGCATGGTCGTCTGACGGTATCCGTTTTCCAGAAACAGCCTGACACAAGTCTGCAGTATCCGCTTTTCCGTCTGAAGCCCGTCGCTTCGTACTGCCAATCAATCACCCTCCTGCCACACAATTTTGGTTTGCAAACCAATTGTAGCAGATGCGCATTCATTTTGCAAGACGGGACAGTGGTTATTTCAAAAAATTTGTCAAACAGTGTCACGCGAAATAATGACCTCTTTCTGCCTGAAATGATCAAGCAAAAAGAGGCCATTTTTCAAATAGTTTTCGTGCCGGTCAACCGTTTTCTTACTTGGAGATAGTTTTCATACTTATCAAAAAGTTCAGGAAACTATCAAAAACAACGGTTTTTGGCGGCATTCAATTGCATATTATCCGTGACGGACGGAGTGGATGTGACGGGTCAGGTCGAGCATCTTGCAGCTGAAGCCCCACTCGTTATCGTACCATGCCATGAGCTTTACGAAGTTGTCGTTAAGAGCAAGGCCGGCCTTTGCGTCGAAAATGCTGGTGTGAGGATCGGTGATGAAGTCGGAGGATACGACCTCATCCTCGCAGTACTCGATAACACCCTTCATGGGGCCCTCTGCCGCTGCCTTGACTGCCGCGCAGATCTCGTCGTAGCTCGCGCCCTTCTCAAGGCGGCAGGTCAGGTCGACGATGGAAACGTCGGCGCTGGGGATGCGCATGGAAGTGCCGGTCAGCTTGCCCTTGAGCTCGGGGATGACCTTGCCGACTGCCTTTGCGGCGCCGGTGCTGGTGGGGATGATGTTGCCGTGAACACCGCGGCCGAGACGCCAGTTCTTCTTGCTGAAGCCGTCAACAACTTCCTGAGTTGCGGTGTCGGCGTGAACGGTGGTCATGAGACCTTCGACGATACCGAAGTTATCGTTTATGACCTTTGCAAGAGGAGCAAGGCAGTTGGTGGTGCAGGAGGCGTTGGAGACGACCTTCATGTCGGTGGTGTACTTATCGAGGTTTACGCCGCAGACGAACATCGGGGTGTCGTCCTTGGAGGGACCGGAGAGAACGACGACCTGTGCGCCGGCGTCGAGGTGTGCCTGTGCCTTCTCGGTGGTGAGGAAAGCGCCGGTGCATTCGAGGACGTACTCAACGCCCATCTCGCCCCAGGGCAGCTCCGCAGGGTTGCGGTTGCCGACCACCGCGACGCGCTTGCCGTTTACGGTGATGGAGCTGTCGTCATACTCGACGGTGCCGTTAAAGCGGCCATGTACGGAGTCGTATTTTACGGTGTATGCAAGCTGCGCGGGAGTTTTGTCGGGAGCGTTTATGGCGACGATCTCTATATCGTCGGCAACGATGCCCGCTCTGAACGCCAGACGGCCGATGCGTCCGAAACCATTGATTGCAACTTTGATCATTTTATATTCCTCCATTTGTTTAATTAACTTGGAAATCATTACTTGCGATTTATTGCCGATGATTTGATACAATTGTAACATATACTATACTCAAAAATCAATATTTCGATACCTCCAAATATCTTTTAAAAAGCGGCCTTTTTTTATGCCGCTATTGTATAATTTGCTTGTTTTTGATAAAATGAAGTCGAAATATCAATTGAGGTGAGTTCCAATGTCAGACACAGCGCTTCTCAACGCCGCGTTTTCAATGCTTGACCAGCCGGTCATCATTTCGCGTCGGGAGAAAATAATACTTATGAATGACGAGGCGATCATCCTCGCCGGAGCAGATTATACCGGAAAACCGCTTGATATGCTCATGCCGTCACACGTGTCGAACAATCAGGCACGTCAGTTTATCACCACCGCTTTTGTGGGCAAAAAGAACTGCATAGTAAAAGCCTCGGTCATTGAAGGCTATAAAATATTCGTCCTGAGCTGTAATGATAACACCATAGGCGAATTCTCGGCCATATTCTCAAGCTTGAAATCCTCCATGTCCAACATCAAGTTCTCCTCTGCCTGCATCTCTGTCCTCGCAGAGAATGAGGGCAACGAGAAGCTGCTTGAATATGTATGCAGCCTTAACCGCAGCTATTACAGAATAAAGCGCACGATAGACAATTACAATACCCTTTCCGGCCTTGCCGACGGTACGCTGCCCTTTTGCCCCGAGCCAACAGACATCACCGAGCTTTGCCGCAGCACAATAGATACGTTAAACACGCTCATGGATAAGCAGGATGTGCGCATCAGCTTCAACGCCGAACCCCACACGAGGATCATGGCCGACAGAGCGCTTATCCAGCAGCTTCTGCTCAACCTCATCTCCAACAGCATCAGCCACAGCCATCGAAACGGCAGAATAAGCGTATCGCTGCTCAGAACGGATGCATATCTCATTATCGCCGTTGACGACAACGGCAGCGGCATCCCCCATGAGGAGCTGTCCCGCGTCTTTGACCGTTACCGCTACGACGTGAATCTCAGTCAGCCTCAGGGCCCGGGTCTCGGACTTGCCGTGGTAAAGGGCATAGCCGAGCTGCACAAGGGCACGCTCATTGTTGAGAGCCGCGGCGTTGACATGGGCACCTCGGTCCGCGTTATGCTGTCGTATGATATACAAGCGCCGGGCAGAAAGAGCTTTTCCGCGCCCACAGAAGATTATGACGAGCGCTCCATGCCGAACATTCTGACGGGGTTGTCCGACTGTCTCACCGCAGAATGCTACTCCGAGATGCTGGAGGATTGATAACTCCGATCTATTTGGTTCAGTTTTATAGATAGGAAACTGTAAGTATTATTTTAATGCTGATATTGATCTTGGTGTAATAACACTTGGAGGAACTTTTAACTCACTGGCAGGCTCATATATAAAAGATTGTTTTGATGAGTACGGCTTAACTGCGAACTGCACAAGAGAGGATATTAATTATAACAACATTGAATATTCGCTATCTAGAGACTACTTGTTATATCTTATGGTAAATAATCATTCTACCTATGGCGACCATCATATGGTGTGCTATGCATACACTCGACTTATTAGTGAAACAACAGGCCTGTATAAGACCTATTTGAAGGTTGCAGACGGTTGGAATACCCGGCCAAAATATGTTGATTTAGCAACAGTAACATCAGACACATATTGGGAAGCCAGAATAAGCCGATAATGAAAAAGGAAAGCCTATGAAAAGCAAAAAGCGAAGCAGGACACTTATCGTATTGGGCGCGATCGCGGCAGTTTACATAATATATAAACTCATTTTGCTGGTACTTGCCGTATCAAGCATGGACGACCCGTTTGCGCGGCTTGATAAAAGCGTGTTCGATCTGGATGTGAACGACATTAAATATGTCTCCGTCCAAAACGGTACTACCGGCAAGGAATATCAGTTTTCCGGCGATGAGCTGGAGGAAGCCGCAGCAAAGCTCAACGACTTGCACTGGAAATATGTTTACGGCCGCCTGCCGGTCGAAACAGGCGGTTGGTCGTACCGGATAATTATTGAAGACAACGGCGGCAATTGGTCGAGCTATCTTATCGGGGATAATTATCTCGTTGTGGACAATGTGGTATTTCGCGCATCAAGCGGCGAGTTCAAGGAATTTATTGACCACGTTTCATAAGTGAAAGAATAACCACCGGTTCAGCCGGTGGTTATTCTTTCATTCAAGATACAGCGCTCTCAGCCTCTCAAGCTTTTCATCGTCCAGTGCCATTTCATTGAGCAGAAATGCGTCCATGCCTCCGTTTTTTTCGTCTATCGCGTCGAAGGCGGCGCCGATGAAATCCTCGCGCACCGTGTCGAGCCAGGCTATGAATTCCAGTACCTTTTCGTCGTCGGTGTACTTGCGGCAGTTTTCAATGAGAATCTTTGTTCCGGGCGCACAGCGCTCCTTAGTTATCATGTAATCCGCAACTATGGCCTCACGCGGCACTCCGAGGGCGCTCAGAATAAGCGCGGTGGCGACGCCGACCCTGTCCTTGCCCATGGTGCAGTGATACAGCAGCGCTCCATTCTCATGTTCGAGAAGTATCTCAAAGAACCTGCGGTAGTGCCGCACGGAGTGCTCCATAGTGACGAGTATGGGATACAGTGAGCGCATCTGCTCGCTGCCGTCATCCACGGATCTGCTCATGAGACGATGCGCCATTGCTACGGTGCGCTCGGCCTCCTCATCCGCGGTCTCCGGCTTGTCCCTCGTTATGCCGTCGGTCTTATCCTCCATCATGGGGCATCTGATGTAGCTCACGCCCTCGATCACGCGGTCGGGCTTTTGTATGCGCTCGGCCGAGGTGCGAAAGTCCACGACGGTGCTTAGCCCCGCGGTCTTCAGATATTCGACGTCGGCGTCAGTCAGGCGGGACAGCATTCCGCTGCGTATGAGGCGGTTTTTCCTAAGCACTCTGCCGTCGCTGGTTTTGATACCGCCCAGGTCGCGGGCGTTTTGCGCCCCCTGTAATATTATCTCAGGCCTGTACATCAGCTTCTCCTATTCCGTAAAGCCGTTTTCCGTTTTCAAACGTTATATCTTCCACCTCGGCAGGGCTCAGGCCCTTGACCTCGGCGATCTTCTCAACAACATACTTTAGCTGGCGCGAGTCGTTGCGCTTGCCGCGGTTGGGAACGGGCGTCAGATACGGGCTGTCGGTCTCGATAACTATCCTGTCCATTGGACACAGCTCCAGAACCTCCAGCGCCCTGCGGGCGTTTTTATAGGTTATGGGG
>CALZAG010000088.1 GCA_945613045.1 uncultured Clostridia bacterium
ACGTCTCTGTCTTGATACTTTTCCCTTAGGGACTGCCATGGTGACACCTCCTGATAATAGCTGTGGAGCAGCAAAATTAATAGATCATTTATCCAAAAGCTGCTCAAGTACAGCAAGTCTTGGATCAATTTCTTTCCCGCACCCGCAGGGGCCAAGGTTTAGATCGGCTCCGCACCGGGAGCAGAGACCTTTACAGTCCTCGGAGCACAAAAACTTCGTTTCCATGTCGAGAACGAAAAGGGTGGAGAGCGCAGTGCTGAGGTCAAGCTTGTCCCCGTCGAGAACAAAAGCCTCGGGATCCTCCGACTCTCCGTCAGAAATGAAGGCGCTGAGGTCCATCACCTTGGTGCTGTCAAACAGTTTACCACATCTGTCGCAGACACAAGTCATCTCGGCTGTCAAGGTACCCTCGAGTGTCAGGATACCCGCCTCGTTAAACACTCTGCCTTCGGCTCTGGGATTTGCCTTATACTCCTTGACGGAGTCAAACTCAAGCTCCGCAGCGTCCAGCTCGCAGTCGAACGAAACGCTTTTCCCGGGAACTTCGATTATCTCTCTCAAATCAAGCAGCATAGCGCACCTCTCCATAGTCGCTTGAATATTATAGTAGAATTAGTCCTGCTTGTCAACTCAAAAATTCGTTTTTTGCGGGTAAAAAACTCACGCATTTGCACAAAAATACGCGCTTGCGGGATAAGTGGGGAAATGGTATAATATTTAAAACTCATTGCAGAGCCTTATTCTGCGCAATGCGAGGTGGAATATGAAAAAGAGCGTTAAAACAGCCATTATTGTTGTACTGCTTCTGGCGCTTATCGCCGCGGGAGTCATATACCTTATCCTACAGACAAGGGAGGACGAGCTGCTCATAGGTGAGGACAGGGCGGCGCAGATCGCGCTCAAGGACGCAGGCCTGGCTGAAAGTCAGGTGTCGCAGCTCAGGGTCAAGCTCAAGGTAGACGACGGCACATGGTACTATGACGTAGAGTTCAGGACCATCGCGCTTGAGTATGATTATGAGATCGAGGCTTACGCAGGCGCGATACTTGAAAAGGATATAGACGACTAACTCAAAACCTCCGGCCTGGCCGGAGGTTTGTCTTATTCCATCAGCACCCAGCAGGTGGTGGAGGGCGCGCTGCCGCTGCACATAGGCACAAGACGCATGTTCACGTCGCCGAGCTCAACATAGCGCTCCGCCGCAGATACGGCGGCCGAGGCGGTATCGGCCGAGGCGGTATAATACACCCTGTCGAATACCTTGAAGAATATCTCCGCGTTCTGACCGGTCACACTGTCGGCGCCGGAATCCATTGCCGTCGCACTTGTGAGCTGGACGGAGAGCTTCGCGCTTATGCTGCGCAGACCGCGGGTGAGGTTTATGCCAAAGCCGGAGATAGCGGTCACGGGGGTGGGCTGAGCCGAGGAACTTCCCGAATACGCAAACTGCAGGCCGGCGGTGTCGGGCAGCCTCATGCCCAGCAGGACGATCTCGTCAACGCCCATCTTTGAAAGCTCGCGGCACAGATCGGAGATGTAGCCGCGCACGAGCGCGTTCGTAGGATCGAGCCACGCGCCGTTGGCGTCTGAGTAGGGCTTACCGTCGCTTGTTCTGAGGGCGAGCTGCGCGTAGCGCGAGGCGAGGGTGTTGTCAACAAAGCAGCACATGCGCACCGCGACATAGATATCCCGATCCTTAAGCGAGGAGACTATGGACTTAAGATCCACGCTGCCGCTTGTGCCGTAGCCCTTGGCGATATCCACGTCCGACTCCCAGACCAGCATGCCGGTGACCGTCTTTACGTCGAGCAAAACGGCGTTTGCGCCGGTCGATTTGGCAAGGTAGCCGTCGACTCCCGCGGCGGTGACGCTTGCCGCCGGAACATAGACCGCCTTCAGCTCGCTCAGATTTTCGCCGGCTGTGGCCTTTATGTTCGAGTAATCAGGCTCGCCGATCTCAAGCTCGGCATCCACCTGCTCAAAGCTGTGGGTGACGTTTCCCTCACCGTCGGTTTGAGTCGGCGTATCCTCCATCAGCATGGGGAGCTCAAGGCGCAGGCCGTCGTTTGTTATCACTATATACTTTTGCAGACCGTAGAAAAGCAGCACAATAAAGGCCACTATTGCCAGCACGATAATCGTGATGATGAGCGACGGGCCTTTTTTCTTGCGCTTTCCGCGGTAAAATTCGGTATTGTTTGAGGCCAATTCAATCAATCCTCTATCTGATTAATGCGGCGGATGTGACGTTCATCGCCGGAGAAGGGGGTGTCAAGGAAGGTGTCGGCAATCTTCATAGCAAGGCCGGGGCCAACGACCCTCGCGCCCAGAGCGAGAATGTTCGCGTCGTTGTGCAGTCTCGTCATCTCCGCGGAGAAGCAGTCGCCGCACAGAGCAGCCCGCACGCCGGAGACCTTGTTCGCGGCGATGGATATGCCGATGCCGGTGCCGCAGATGATGATGCCTCTTTCGCACTCACCGCTTGCCACGGCATGGGCGACGGCCTTGCCGTATACGGGGTAGTCGCAGCTTGCGTCCGAGTAGGTGCCGTAATCCTTATATTCAAGGCCACGGGCCTCAAGGTGCTTCATGAGCTCCTGCTTGAGAGCGAAGCCGCCGTGATCTGAGCCTAATGCGATCATGTTTATCCTCCAAAATAATATTTTACGTTTAATTATCTCACTGATTCGACATTTTTACAAGTATATTGTTCGGTCATTTTTTATGTGGAAATGTATCGAATACCGCCGCAGGGTATAATCGGGCCGCCGCAATAACGATGTCTACCGTTCTCAACGCGAATTGGCCGTCCGCCGAGGACTAAAACGGCCAGGAGGGCAGCCATTTGAGCAATGCGCTCGCCAGCTCCGCGTTGACCGTTTTGCCCGACAGCACCGGATAAAACAGCACGAACAGGGCGCAGCTCAGCCCCGCGAGGCCGTAGACATTAAAGCGCCAGTGCTTGATGTTGCGCTGCATGACAGAGAATACCCGGCATACCGCCAGCACGAGGAATACCGAGGCGGGGAAGTAGTGGTATTCAAAGGTGGTGCGGGTAATAAAGACCCACGGGAGCAGCTGCGCAAGATAGCCGATGACGATAAACGCCGAGGTTCCGTCGCGGCGGAAAACCGCAAGATATCCGCAGATGCCGATTGCCGCGAGCCCTGCCCAGCAAAGCACGGGATTGAGAAACGCGCCGAAGGAGGAGCGGGTGCCGTCGCTGTAATACTGAAGGTAGTACAGTATCGGCCTTTCGTCGATGAGCCACTGATACCAGCGGGAGGAGTAGGGGTGCTCCGAGTGAACCCCGGAGTGGTAGGAGAACATGAAGTCCTGATTTTGCAGGACGATATCCGCGTAGTCCTTTGTGAAGAACATACCCGCGCCGTGCAGCCCGCTCGCCTGACCGTAGGGGAAGTAGCTGAGGTAGTAAACCGCGGCGGGCACAAGCACGAAAAAGACCGTGCAGAACAGGCAGTTTTTTATAAACTCACGCAGCCGGAAATTGCGTATCCAGTGGATGAGCCAGATGAGGGCAAGTCCCGCGCCCGCGTAAAGGCAGGTCCACTTGCAGGCGGCGCCGATGCCGAAGAAAACTCCCGACAGGGCAAGATATCTGAGCCTGCCGCCGCTGATGTACAGGTACATGAACAGGTACATGAGCAGGATGAAGAACACCGCGTAGGTGTCGATGGTGGCGATGCGGGTCTGGGTGAAATGCATGAAGTCGAAGGCAAACATCGCCGTACCGCAGGCCGGAACCGCCGTACCGCCGAACATTCGCTTGAGGAAAATATACAGCACCGGCAGCATCAGGACTCCGAACAAAGCACCCGAAAAGCGCCATCCGAAGGGAGTCATGCCGAAAAGCTTGATGCCGGCGGCGATAATGAGCTTGCCCAGCGGGGGATGGGATATCTCGTAGGGATAAACGCCCTCGATATGCTCAAAGGCGGTGCGGGCGTGATAGATCTCGTCAAAATACGTGCTGTTGAGATAGGTCTGATAAGCGGGAACAATATCCTGCTCATCGTGCAGCTCTGCCGCGGAGCAGGCGTATTCGGCAAGTTTTCCGCCGCTTTTTACGGCAAGCTCGCCGAGATACATATCGCCGCCCGCCGTCAGGCGGATATAGCGGGTCACGGCCTCCGCGCCGTCATAAAGCTCGGGGGTCTCCCATTTGAAAAGCGCCGTGTAGCTCTGCTTAAACTCACCGACGTCCGTCCAGTTAAGGCCGTCGGGGGAGTATTCCAGCCTGTAGGAGCCGGTGTTAAGTCCCGAATAGAACATGAGCCCGTCGACCTGCGTTTCCCCTCCGAGGTCGAGGACTATACTCTCGTTATTATCAAAATGGTGGAATGATTGGGGCGCTTTTGTGTCGCCGAGATTATAAAATGCCGCGGCGGCGTATAGTATAACAATGATCCCCAGCGCGAGCGCGTCCCGGCGGCAGAAGGCGCTGCGCCGGTTTTTCCGCAGGTCGGCGTGAGCAAGGCGCGGGCAGCCGATGTAAAACAGCACTATGAACAAAAGGATAAGAACAGGAAAAACATAAGTAAGCCGCACTTGAGCCCTCACCTCCGCAGTCAATAATGATATATTATATTAAATTATGCTCAGCTTGTCCACTGCTCATAAGAATTGCTGCAATCTTTTGCCCAATCAGCTAATAATACTTGACATAACACGGGTTTGGGGATAAAATAAATCGGATAATATTTAAGGTGCCCGGGGAGGCATCTGCTTGAATATTAGTTACAATTCTACGGACGGATGCGCTTGATGGTCCGTCTTGCCCTTAGATTCGCAAGATCTGAAAAACCACCGCAAAATTCTGAAAGAATGGAGGTGTGTTTACTTTCTATGAAATTATGGTTAGCAATCGTTTTAATTGTTGCTGCTTTTGTAATAGCATTTGTGCTCGGCATAACTTACCGCAAAAAAGTCGCGGAACGCGAAATAACGAGCGCGGAGGAAGAAGCAAAGCGAATAATTAATGAAGCCATAAAGAGCGCCGAGAGCAAAAAACGCGAAGCTCTCGTCGAGGCAAAGGAAGAAATACACAAAAGCCGCTCGGAGTTCGAGCGCGAAGAAAAGGCACGCCGTGCCGACCTGCAGAAGCAGGAAAGAAGATTACAGCAGAAGGAAGAAAATCTTGACAGAAAGACCGATTCTCTGGAGCGCAAGAACGAGACCCTGTCCCAGAAGATAGCGGCCGCGGAGGCTCAGCAGGCCGAGATCGCACTGATCAAGAAAAGCCAGCTCGAAATGCTGGAAAAGGTCTCCGGCTACACGGTCGAGGAGGCCAAGGCGTACATGATAAACGCCCTTAAGGACGAAGTTACCCACGAAATGGCCGTTAAGGTCAAGGAGATCGAGGCTCAGTGCAAGGAAGAGGCCGAGGATCGCGCAAGAGAGATCATCGTCACCGCTATCCAGCGCTGCGCCGCAGATCACGCAAGCGAAGTCACCGTATCCGTCGTACCTCTCCCCAACGACGAGATGAAGGGACGCATCATCGGCCGCGAAGGCCGCAATATCCGCAGCATCGAAACTCTCACAGGCTGCGACCTCATCATTGACGACACCCCCGAGGCGATCACCGTATCAAGCTTCGATCCCGTCCGCCGCGAGGTCGCGCGTCTGGCACTTGAAAAGCTCATCGCCGACGGCAGGATCCACCCCGCCCGCATCGAGGAAATGGTCGCCAAGGCTCAGAAGGAAGTCAACGCCACCATCAAGGCGGAGGGCGAGAGAGCCGTGTTCGAGACCAATATCCACGGCGTCAATCAGGAGATCGTCAAGCTCCTCGGCCGCATGAAGTACCGCACCAGCTACGGCCAGAACGTGCTTCAGCACTCCATCGAGGTCAGCCACATCGCGGGTCTCATCGCAGCGGAGCTGGGCGTCGACGTCAACACCGCAAAGCGCGCAGGACTTCTCCATGATATCGGCAAGGCCATCGACCACGAGGTCGAGGGCAGCCACGTTTCCATCGGCGTTGATATCGCAAAGAAGTACAAGGAAAGCGAAGCGGT
This sequence comes from uncultured Clostridia bacterium, assembly GCA_945613045.1. Classification (GTDB taxonomy): domain Bacteria; phylum Bacillota; class Clostridia; order Oscillospirales; family Oscillospiraceae; genus F23-B02. The sequence continues at coordinate 6,042 of CALZAG010000088.1, forward strand.
CATCCACGCTATCGAGGCTCACCACGGCGACGTTGAGCCGCGCACCGTTGTTGCCTGCATCGTTCAGGCGGCCGACGCCATATCCGCCTCCCGCCCCGGTGCAAGACGCGAGAATATCGAAAACTATGTCAAGCGCCTTGAGAAGCTTGAGGAGATATCAAAGAGCTTCCCGGGCATCGCAGGAAGCTACGCTATCCAGGCCGGCCGTGAGATCCGCGTAATGGTCAAGCCCGAGGACGTTTCCGAGGATCAGATGGTGCTCCTGGCACGCGACATCGCAAAGAAGATAGAGGAGGAGCTGACCTATCCCGGCCAGATCAAAGTCCATCTCCTGCGCGAGACAAAGGCCGTCGAGTACGCAAAGTAAAATGCAAAAAGAAAGCAGAGCTCCAGCTCTGCTTTCTTTTTTATCATATTCACAATAAAAAACGGCTGAGTCGAAACTCAGCCGTTAATGATTTTAAATTACTCTTCAGGCCACAGTGCATCAGCGATCTTCTGGAAAATTTCGCTCATTTCGGCATCAACACCGGGCAGGCCGTGCAGCCATGCAAGAAACTTAATAACCTGTTCCATTGTGCTTCTCCTTTCGTATAATACAACTAATCAATTAATCAATTACAGATTGAGGTTCTTATCGATCCAATCAAAGATCTCGTGAAGACCGGGCT
>CALZAG010000089.1 GCA_945613045.1 uncultured Clostridia bacterium
CTCAGAACGGGTACGCCTGCGTCGATGGTGTCGATATTGCGGTTTGCCATGTACTTGGCTATGGTGCCGCCGCCGCCCTGATCGACCTTGCCGAGCTCGCTCATCTGCCAGACAACGCCGTTGTCGGCAAACAGTCTGCGCAGATACGCAACCACCTCGGCCGAGGCGTCGCTCGTGCCGCTCTTTCCGCGCGCGCCGGTGAATTTGCAGATGCCCATGCCGTAGTTGAGCTTTGAGTCGTTGCGCTTTTCCGATACCTCGGGGAAGTTCGGGTCGAAGGCCGCGGTTACGTCCGCCGACAGGCAGAAGCTGTTCTCAAAGCAGTGTCTGAGTTGTACCTGCTGCGCTTCGCAAAGCTCCTCCATGAAGCACTCGAAGGCACTGCTCTGCATACCGCTCACACCGTCAGAGCCCGTTTCCTCCTTATCCGCGAGGATGCACACGCAGGTCCTTGCGGGCACGCCGTCAATGTCCAGAATGGCCTTCAGCTCCGCATAGGCGCAGACGCGGTCGTCGTGACCGTAGCCGCCGATAAGAGAGCGGTCAAGTCCTATCTCGCGCACCTCAAAGGCGGGCACCGCCGTGAGCTCCGCGGAGAGAAAGTCCTCCTCGACGATGCCGTAGCGGTCGTTGAGGATGCTCATCACCGCGAGCTTTACCCTGTCGCCGCCCTCGCCGGCGTAGGGTACGCTGCCTATCAGAAGGTTCAGGCCCTCACCTGTTATGCCCTCCTCCATGGTCTTTTTCATCTGCTCCTTGCCGAGATGCGGCAGAAGGTCCGTAATGACAAGCTGGGGATCGCCCGGGTCGCGGCCGATGCACACGTCGACGACCTCGCCGCTTTTGAGCGCCACTACGCCGTGCAGCTCGAGCGGGATCGTGACCCACTGATATTTCTTTATGCCGCCGTAGTAATGCGTCTTGAAAAAGGCCAGCTCATCGGACTCGTACAGGGGGTTCTGCTTTAAGTCGATGCGGGGCGCGTCCACATGAGCGCCGGCGATAACGCAGCCCTCAGCAAGGCTTTTTTCGCCGATGACGGCCAGCATGAGCGCCTTGCCGCGGTTATTGCGGTATACCCTGCTGCCGGCCTCAAGGCTCATACCGGCTCTGTACTCGACAAAGCCCGCGTCCTCTGCCATCTCGACGGCTGTCCTGACGGCCTCGCGCTCGGTGCGGTTTGCGTTCAGAAACTCCATGTAGCCGCGGCAGTAGTCCTCCATGGCGATGCGCTGCTCGGTATCCATGGTGTCATAGCCGTTTTTCTGCTTGTAGAACAGTTGATTCTTGATTTCATCCATTTTTCAGTACTTCCTTAAACAGTTTATTGCATTCTTTTTCAAAGTCTTTTTCACTTCCGTCGTTGCGGAGTATATATTTACAGTTTGCCTCAAAATACTCGTTCGGATACTGAGCGTTCACGCGCATCATCGCATATTCGCAGCTTATGCCGTCACGCTTCATTATACGCTCGATCCTCGTGGTTTTATCCGCGATAACACCGATAACAGCCCTGCACCTTTCACCGAGACCGCTTTCGATAAGGGCTATCGCGTCAATCGCGGCGAGAGCTCCGCCCTGCATCGCCCAATCCTCAAGAAGCCGCTGCACCTCAAGGCCGATGTAGTGGTGGGTTACGGCGTTAAGATCCTCCAGCGCCGCCTCGTTTGAGAACACAACGGCGCCCAGCGACTTGCGGTCAAGCTTTCCGTCTGTAACGCTCCCGGGAAATACGCGGTCTATCTCGCCGAGCATTTCGGCGTTTGTTTCCAGCATCTCGTGGTACAGCGCGTCGCAGTCGATTATCATAGCGCCCTTTTTCTCAAGCAGCCGCAGTGCCGTCGTCTTGCCGCAGCCTGTGCCGCCGGTTATGCCGATAACGGTGAGCCTTTCGGCAAGGGCGGAGCGTATGCTCTCCTCAGACAGCGCTCCCCGTCGAAGTATCTTATACGGCGCTGAGCTCATGTCTATGATGGTTGATTCCGTGCCGATGCCGCACCGTCCGCCGTCGATGACGGCGGCGATTTTGCCGTCGAAGTAATCCATGACCTGCCGCGCCGTTTTGGGGCTTTCGGCTCCGGAGGGATTCGCCGAGGGCGCTGCCAGCGGCAGCTTTGCCTTTTTAAGAAGCTCCAGCGTCATGGGGTGATCCGGGCAGCGCAGCGCCACCGTCTCCCCGCCCGCCCGGACGATCTCCGGAACGGTGTCCTTTGCTCTGAGCACGATCGTCAGCGGCCCCGGCCAGAATTTTTCGGCGAGGTACTTTGCCTGCTTCGGGACGGCCTCGCAGTATTTTGTCATGGCTGCGGCTCCGGGTACCATGAGCGAAACAGGTTTTACCTCCGGTCTGCCCTTGACCTCGTATATTTTTTCTACCGCCGCGGCGTCAAGGCCGTTTCCGGCAAGGCCGTACACCGTTTCGGTGGGAACGGCCACAAGCTCGCCCGCCGCGATGAGCTTTGCCGCCTCGCTGAGTTTTTCGGTGAATATCTTTGTTTCCATCAGCTTTCCGCCTGATTTCTTAGTTTTTCCGCCTGATCGGCCGTCACAAGCGCGTCGATGATGGGGTCAAGGCCGCCGTTCATGACGCTTGAGATGTTGAAGTTGCGCACATCGCCTGTCAGCCTGTGATCCGTGACGCGGTTCTGCGGGAAATTATAGGTGCGCACCCTGTCGGATCTGTCGCCGCTGCCGACCTGACTTTTGCGCTCGGCTGCGATGGCCGCGGCCTGCTTTGCCTGCTCGGCCTCGTAAAGCTTTGAGCGCAATATTTTCATTGCCTTGTCCTTGTTCTTGTACTGGCTGCGCTCGTCCTGACACTCGACCACAACGCCCGTGGGGATATGGGTTATGCGGATGGCGCTTTCGGTCTTGTTTACGTGCTGGCCTCCCGCGCCTGAGGAACGGTAGGTGTCAATCTGAAGGTCGTTGGGGTTAATGTCAAACTCGACCTCCTCGGCCTCCGGAAGCACGGCGACCGTTGCGGCCGAGGTGTGTATCCTGCCGCCGCTCTCGGTCTCCGGCACGCGCTGCACGCGGTGGCCTCCGGCCTCGAACTTGAGCCTTGAATACGCGCCCGCGCCCTCGACAACGAAGCTTATCTCCTTTATACCGCCGAGTTCGGTCTCGTTGATGTTTACAATGTCTATCTTCCAGCCCTTGCTCTCGGCATACATGGAGTACATCCTGAACAGGTCGCAGGCAAAAAGCGAGCCCTCCTCGCCGCCGACGCCCCCGCGTATCTCCATGATGACATTGCGCTCGTCGTTGGGATCCTTCGGCAGGAGCAGTATTTTCAGCTTTTCCTCAAGCCCTGCGCATTTTGCCTTTGCCTCGGCATACTCCTCCTGAGCAAGCTCCTTGAACTCCGGGTCGGACATGAGCTCCTCCGCTCCCGTCATAGCCGAGCGGCACTTCTCATATTCCCTGTATGCCATTACGATGGGCTCGAGCTCCTTCATTTCTCTGGCGCATTTTGTGTATGCGGCGGGGTCTGCGTAGATCTCCCCGTTTTCCATGCGCTGCCCGAGCTCGGCATATCTGTTGTCAAGCTGCTTCAGTTTCTCAAGCATAGTAATCTCCTGTGGTTTTATATCAGATAATTTTACCACACTTTTCAGCCTGTGTAAATCAAAAAAGCATCGGCGGGAATCCGCCGATGTTTTCTTCTTGTATTTATTTGAGCGTCACGGTCACATAGATAACGTGTCCGTCTATCGCCGCTATGATCTCGTTTACAAGGCCCGTGAACAGCTCGATGTTGCTCGTGTCGGCACTGGCCAGCTTGCTGAGTATGCCGTCGAAGTCGTCGCCCGCGCCGTTGGCCGTCACGGTTATGTCCTTGAGAAGAGTGACGGTGCCCTTTTCGGTGGCAACGTTGGTGCCCTTTGCTATCACCATTTTAAACTCATTGCCGTCATTTTTAACTCCGGTCTTGAGCTCGATGCACTTTTCAACGGCGGCTGCCACTGTCTCAGCATCGGCGCTGTTGTCAATGGTGAGATTGTCCGTCACGCCGTCCTTGAAGCCGAGCTTCTCTGTGCCTATCTGGATATAGGAGCCGTTTGCTATTGTGACGGAGTTGCCGGTCTGCAGAATGTTCATGAAGAAGTTTTTGACGTTTGTGAGCTCCTGCATCGCGGCGTCGGCCTTGGCGCTGTCGGTGGGAGTGGCGGTGATGAGCCGTCCGCCCTCGGCGTCCTGACCGTAAATATTGAACGTGCATTTCTGATTATTCACGCTCGCCTTGACGGTTGCGAAGTTATAGTCATACGCCTCGGAGAACATCTCCCTGGGGCTGAACTTACCGTCCACGCCCGTCTCGTACTCATTGCTCGTTTCGCTCATGCCGAGCTTCTTGAGATCCTCGCCGGGTACGATACTGACGGATACATTCGCGGTGCTTACCTCGGCGTCCGGTATGTACAGCAGCGAGCTGTAATCGGCGAGCACGTCAAGGCTGAGGCTTGCATCGCCCGCGGAGGCGACGACGGATATGACCTTCTCATCGGTGGTGACGAGCAGGCGGCTTATCATGACCATCATCTGAGCGCGGGTGAGGTTTGCCTTGGGTCGGAAGCTGCCGTCAGGATAGCCGGCTATGACCTCGGTGAGGTTCATGGCGGCGACGGAGGCCTTGAACACATCGGCAATGCTTGCGCTGTCGGTAAACTGCGGCTTCATTCCGTCAGTGTCCAGCTCGAAGGCGCGGCAGAGCATGGTAGCCGCCGCCTCGCGGGTGATGTTTGCCTTGGGTCTGAACGTACCGTTGGCATAACCGCCGATAACTCCGGCCTTGACGCACATTGCGACGTAAGGCGCAAGATTGCTGTTGGGGTCAACATCGGAGAAATTGAGCTTTGCCCTCTCAGTGTAGCCCATGAAGTTCGCGACCACCTTTGCAAACTGCTCGCGGGTGATGTTGTTCTCGGGTTTGAAGGTGCCGTCGGCATAGCCGCCGACAATGCCCGCATCGGCCACAAGATAAATTGCGTCCTTTGCCCAGTAGACGTCCGGCACGTCGCTGAATTTTACGCTGTTGGCCGCAAAAGCGGGCACGGCAAGCGCAAAGATCATAATTACGCACAAAACAAGGGATATGGTTTTCTTTGATTTCATTTGACAACACTCCATTTTTCATTCTGCCCCAATAATAACACCTGAGCGGAAAAATGGCAATTCCTTTATCCCTTTTTCGGAATCAAATTATTCCTTTTAAATGATTGTTATGTATATTGCCGTGCGCGATGTAACGGTATAAGTATAGCAGTATACTATTATTTGAAACATCTCCCGCGTTCAGCAGAACGCGGGAGATGTCTTTGTGAGGTTTTTTGACGCGCTGACGGAGCAATTCACTGCTCCGCGCACTTTGCCGTGCTGTTTCCCATCACGATGGGCGAGTCGAAACGGATTTCGCGGTTCGGCTGCGCGGCGTTTCCGCTGGCTATCCTGTCAAGCAGAAGCTGAGCCATTCGGTTTCCTATCGTGAACAGATCCATGCGCGTGTGCGTAAGGTCAACATACATGAGGTTGTGATTAAGAAGGTCACCGAAGCGGCGCAGCGGCTCCCACGACAGGTCGCCGGGATTGACGCAATAAGCATCCAGTATGACAATTTTCATAATTTACCTCCAAATGATCATCTTGCATAATCGGGCGCTGTTCCGCGCAGCTTCTCCCACTGCCTGTCGCAGCAGGCAGTAATATCCTCACTCAGCCCCTCAAAGGAGCAGTACGCAAGATTCTTCTCAAACTGCTCGCAGGAGCTCACGCCTATAAGCATACTGCTGACGAAGTCTTTTGACAAGCACCAGCGGTAGGCAAGTTCTATAATGCTCATATTATTGGCCTGAGCTATCTTTTCAAGCTCACCTGCCGCAGCAAGGTTGTCGTCGTTAAGAAAACGGTTGCGGTACATATCGCTCCAGCCCAGTCTGCCCGTCAGCCTGCCGCCTGAGTATTTCCCGGTCAGCAAGCCGCCTGCAAGCTGATTGTGGACCGTCATTTCCAAGCCGAAATGCTCTGCGCAGGGCACGAGCTCCGATTCGGCTCTGCGGGAGAGAACGTTGTAAATGTTCTGTGTAATGCTCAGCTCTTCAAATCCGTTTTTCTCAGCGCACCACATCAGCTGCGTTATCTCCCATGCAGGATAATTGCTTATGCCCAGATATCTGACCTTTCCGCTTTTTATCAGTTTATCTGCAGCCTCAAGCGTCTCGCCCGGCGGTGTGCTCCGGTCCGGCGCGTGCAGGTAAAGTATGTCAAGATAGTCGGTGCCGAGCCTGCGGAGCGAGGCCTCTGTCGCCTCCCTTACTGCCTTAGCGGAAAGATCCACCTTTTCTATGCCGCCCGAAAGCGGATAGCCGACCTTTGACGCCAGTATAACGCTGTCGCGCTTTCCTGATATCGCTTTTCCGGTCATTATCTCGCTCCGGCCGTTATTATATGTCCCCGCGGTATCTATGGCATTTATACCGTTTTCAAGTGCCAGGGAGACTATCCTGTCGGCCTCTTTGTCGTTTATCATTTTTCCAAACATCATGGTTCCGAGCGTCAGCCTTGACATCCGAGGGTCGCTGCTTCCCAGTCTTGCAGCTTTCATTTTTCCTCCTTAATCAAAACCTCCGTCCGGGCCGGAGGTTTTGTTTTTACACATTTTACATTTTTCTGTACGAGCC
>CALZAG010000090.1 GCA_945613045.1 uncultured Clostridia bacterium
GGAGCTGATTGAATGAATCGCAGGCAGTTTGAAAAAATTCGCAGTGAAAACCCCTTTATGCCTCTTAACGATATTGTGCATGAACTGGTATTGCAGGAGATAATCAGCTTCTCACTGATGCCGGGAAGCCGCATAAGCGAAAGCAGCATAGCACAGGAGCTGGGCATAAGCCGATCTCCGGTCAAGGCCGCTCTTGAAAAGCTTGCCGAAAACAACTATGTAAGGATACAGAACAGCCGCTACTATGTGGCCGAGTTTGATAAAAAGGAATATGACGAGATATGCGATTTCACTCGCATGGTCGAGGAGTATTCCGCGGGGCAGGCCGCCCTTAAAATAACGCCCGAGCAGCTCGATGACCTCTATCAGAAGGCTCATAAGCTTCAGGCTCTCTATGACGAGGCCTTCCACAAGGGCAAAAACTTTGTGTTCGCAAAGCTGCTGGAGCAGGAGATAGAATTCCATTTCTCTATCGTCAAGGTTTCCGGAAATGAGCTCATCACCGCGATATACGACCAGATGAAATACAGGCTCTGGCGCTGCCGCAGCTATCTGCTTTTCAGCAGGCCCGACGGCTTTTACGATGTGCTCGACTGCGATCATGTGTTCATCTGCGATATCCTCAAGTTCGGCGACAGGGATATGGCGGAGGCCGCCATGCGCCGCCATCTCGGCGTATCCCGCACCGGCATCGAGCATTTTAATCTACTGTGATAATAAAACGGACGTTGGAAAATACCAGCGTCCGTTTTTTGTGAAGAAAGAAAATAATAAAAACCGCTGCCAACAGGAGGAGACAGCGGCTTTTATTAACACGGAATGTACATTCGTGTTGTGCTGCTTCATGAGGAGGTCGGCAGCACAGTTGCGGAAACAACTAAAGAAAATAAAGAAATAGAGAGAATAAAGAAAAGAAGAAATATAACAAACACTTGTTATTTATCTGACGATGTAATAATAACACAGCTCCGGCGCTTTGTAAACAGCTATTGCGAAAAAATTATCAAATTTGTGGTACTTTGTGAGCTTTCAACAATTCGTGTGTTTATTTTTGTACAATTTGACTGCTTGAAGGCGCTGAACTAAGATGTTATCTCCTTCTTTATCCTGTTGATAGCGTTTTTTTCGAGGCGGGATACCTGAGCCTGACTTATGCCTATCGCCTTTGCGACCTCCATCTGCGTTTTGCCCTTGTAAAAACGCAGGGCGAGAATGCGCTTTTCGCGCTCTGACAGGTGCGATATCGCCTCGCTGAGGGCGATCTGCTCCAGCCAGTGCTCGTCCGTGTTCCTGCTGTCGCCTATCTGGTCCATGACGCAGACGCTCTCGCCGCTGTCGCTGTAGACCGGCTCGTAGAGGGATACGGGGTCGCATATGGCGTCCATGGCGAACACGACCTCGGAGCGCTTGAGCTCCAGCTCTTTGGCTATGCGGTCGATATCCGGCTCGCGGCCGAGCTGCGCGGTCAGCCGCTCCTTGACCTGGAGCACCCTGTAGGCGGTATCACGCATCGAGCGGGAAACGCGCACCGCACCGTGATCGCGCAGAAAGCGGCGAAGCTCGCCGGATATCATCGGCACTCCGTAGGTGGAAAACTGCACGTTCTGGCTCAGGTCGAAGCAGTCAATGGCTTTTATGAGGCCGATACAGCCTACCTGAAACAGGTCGTCCATGCTCTCCCCGCGGCCGGAAAACTTCTGGATCACCGACAAGACCAGCCTGAGGTTTCCGTTTATCAGTTTTTCTCTGGCTGCCTTGTCGCCCGCCTGAGCCGCCGCGATAAGCTCGCGCATCTCGGCATTTTTCAGAAGCGGAAGCTTTGACGTGTTAACGCCGCACAGTTCGACTTTGCCCTGCATAGCATCACTCTCCTAAGTGATGCTATTATTTCCCGTATGTTTCCCGTTTATGCCATGCTCTATCCCCAGAGCATGGCGCATACCCAGGCCGAGACAAGGAACACCGCCAGATCGGCGCACAGTGCGGCGGGTATCGCCCAACGGGTATTTTTGATTTTTGCGGCGCCGAAATACACAGCGATAACGTAAAAGGTCGTTTCGCTCGAGCCGATCATCACTGCGGCAGTGCGTCCGGCGAGCGAATCGGCCCCGCAGCTTTTTATGATCTCCGCCGCCGCGGCGGTGGCCGCGCCGCCGCTTATCGGGCGCAGAAGCGCAAGCGGCAGGGTCTCGGGCGGCACCCGTATGTAAGCCATGGCCGGCGCGAGCAGCCGTGCCAGCGCGTCGAGCGCTCCCGATGCGCGCAGCATATATACCGCCGGAAACAGCACCGTCAGCGCAGGGAGCATATCCTTTATCGTGAAAAGACCCTGAAGCGCGCCCCGGGTCAGAGCCGGGAACATATCCGTTTTCTTAAACAGTGCGCATATTGCGACCGCCGCGATCACCAGAGGCATGGAAAGAGAGAATATCGTGCTCAACGCCGCTTTCCTTCCATGAGCCTTGCCGCCAGCAGCCCCACGGCAACGGAGACCGCGGAGCTTATCCACACCGCCGGCAGGATGTCAAAGGGCGCCGCGGCGCCCTCCGCGCCGCGTATGGCGGCTATCGTGGTGGGCAGAAGCTGTATCGAGGCTGTGTTGAGCACCACCAGCCTGCAAAGCTCGTCTGAGGCCACCCCGGGCTCGCCCAGCCGTGCCATGCCCTGCGCCGCGCGTATGCCCATGGGCGTCGCCGCGTTGCCCAGACCGAGGAGATTCGCGCTCACGTTTGCCGACAGCGGCTCCATTATGCTCTCATATTCCGCACTTTTGGGAAACAGCCGCTTCAGCAGCGGACGCAGCGCCGCAGCGAGCCTGGCGGCAAGACCCGCTTCCTTCATCAGCTCCATAACCGCGCACCACAGGCATATCGCGCCGCCTATCGAAAAGCACAGCCCGAAGGCTGCCTCGGCACCGTCCAGCGCTGCCTGCGCCACCGCATCCGCGGCTCCGTTTGAGCAGCCGTACAAGATCGACACCGCTATCATAAGCGTCCAAATCACTCCCATAAGCAAACGTTTTCACCCTCAAATTGTAAAAGTATCTTTATATTGTATTAATATGGAAACATAATTATGAGCTTATTTTGTTTCTTGATATATATTGTTAAAATTTTTGTAAAAATCTAAAAGTTTTTGTTGACAGAAGAAGCAATTTTGCTATAATGTTACTTGTATTTTTGTGGGATATAGTTAATATGAAACGGAGGAAGCCAAATGAAATCTACCGGTATTGTTCGAAAGGTTGATGAGCTCGGACGTATTGTCCTTCCTATAGAGCTTAGACGCACTTTGGACATCGCAGAGAGAGACGCGCTTGAGATATTCGTAGACGGAGATAATATCATCCTTCACAAATATCATCCGGCATGCATTTTCTGCGACAGCACAAAGAATATCATTAACTACAAGGGAAAGAACATCTGCCCTGACTGCATCAAAAAGCTGAAAGACAAGATATAACCGATCAGAGGAAAAAACTGACCGCCGATCAAACGGCAGCGCCGCATGGCGCCCGTTAATCGGCGGTTTTTTTGTTTTCTTTTTTTGTTTCCGCATATCGGCGGATTGATCCGTGCGCGGCGTTAAATATGCCGAAACTGCACATTTTTCTGAACAAAAGCGAAAAACGGTGAAGCATCCGGCAGGGTGCTTATATATTTCGATATTTTGAATATTTTTTATTGATTTTAATCACTTAATTTGAAATTTTCAATTTTTTTAATCCGGTTTAAGAAGAAAATTAAATTTAACAGTTTGTTCAAATTTTGACGCGCAAATGCCCGATTTTTTATCGGAACAAAAATTGACGCAATTTAAATCGGCAGATAAAATGTAGCACGTATTATACAAAATCCCATAGAGCATAAGACAATTCCGTAGACGTCAGCCGGCGGAATATCAGGGATCTTTAGTGCAGCTACGCTGCTTGCCGTTTTCGGCAGGTACTTTTCTCTCCGACCGAGCCCCGTTGCCAAAGGAATTGTTTTATCGGCAATTCCTGATGAGCGGCGGGGTTTTGTTTTGATTTTAACAATGAGCAAACATTCTTCCCGAGCCCTTGTGTTGAATTGAGGAGTTCACTCGCGGGCGGGGGAGTGTTGATAGATGAGAATAAATATAAAAGGAGAGTCATCATGAACAACAAAACGGCCAAAAGCTCATGGGCGGCTGCGTTTACCGTAGCCTCCGTGTGGTTCGGCACCCATGTCGGCGGCGGCTTCGCCTCCGGTAACCAGGTCATCCAGTATTTTTCAAACTACGGATACACTTCCGTGATCTTCCCCATCCTCGCAATGGGACTTCTGGCAGTCGTAATGTACATAATGATGAAGTTTGCTAAGCTCAGCGGCTTCAACAACTACAAGGATACATTCGCCGCACTTTATCCCAAGCCCTGGATGGAAATCTTCTTTGAGATTTTCTACATAGTCATCGTTCTTGCGGCCATGGCATCCGCAGTCGCAGGCGCAGGCGAAGTTCTCGCAAACTTCATCGGCATTACCTATGTAGGCGCAGCCAAGGTCACAATGAACCTTATCATCGTTGCGGTTCTTATCCTGCTGACCATTTTCGGCATCAAGCTCGTTCGCGCGGCTTCCACTGTTCTGTCCGTCGCGATCATCGTTATCACCATACTGCTCGTCATCTTCGGCCTTACCGCTGACTACGACGCAATTTCGGCACAGCTCACCTCTCAGTTCAACGTCCAGCCCGCCGAGTACACCTCCGCTCTCGGCACCGCTATCTGGAAGGGCGTTCTCGTATACGCAGCATTCCAGTGCGTCTCCATCCCCCCGATGATCGCAGCCGCACAGGATATGTCCATCAAGGGCGTTAAGAAGGCAAACATCCTTGGCTGGCTCATGAACGGCCTCGCGCTGGCGGCTTCCGCCTGGATGCTCACCAAGTGGTACCCCCTGCTTGCCGCGCTCCAGAACGCAGGTAAGGAAGTCCTCGCGGCAAATCCCGCCGCAACCGCGGCGACCGATCCCATCGTTGCTTACGCAACCGCACTGGGCATCCCCAACCAGACCGTACTGAGCATCATGGGCGTCAAGTGGCTGCTCATCGCATTCAGTGTCCTGCTGTTCTGCGCATTCATGTCCACCTGCGTCACCCTCGTTTACACCATGATCCAGCGTTTCCAGGGCTACTGCTTCCCCAATGCCATCAAGAGCGAAAAGCTTCGCGGCGTCATCGTTGCGGCACTCGTTATTGCGATCTGCTTCGCGATCTCCCTGCTCGGCCTGAGCGGCATCGTAAAGTACGCCTACGGCTACGACGGCTACTACGCGATCCTGGTCATCATCATCCCGGCATTCGTTTGGGGTCTCCCCAAGATCAAGAAGCTCGAGGCGGAGAAGAAGGCTCAGCTTTCCGAGTAATTTCTGAAAACCAGACACCACCGGGAAACCGGTGGTGTTTGACAGATTGGAGATCATCATGAAAATTGCAATGATAGGCTCCGGCGCTGCGGGCAGCGTATTTGCTTCATATCTGAAGCTTGGCGGAGCCGAGCTCTGGCTCGTTGACCGCTACAAGGCTCACATGGACAAGATAGCCGCAGACGGCCTGACCTTTGTCAGCCCCGACGGGGAAAAGCAGCTGACCGGCTTCCACACCGCATATTCCGCCGAGGATATCGGCATAATGGATGTTGTCATCCTCATGGTCAAGGCCACGCAGACCGAGGATATCATGCCCTCGCTCGTTAACTGCATAGGCGAGAACACGGTGGTCGTGTCCCTGCAGAACGGCATCGGCAACGAGGAAGTCCTGCAGCGCTATGTCCCCGCGGGCAGCATACTCTACGGCTTCGGCACCATAGGCACGGAGCTTCCCGAGCCGGGAAAATGCGTTTCCAAGCCCGAGAGCGGCGTTATCATGCGCTTCGGCGCGGCTGAAAAGAGTCCGCTTTCCGACGCGGTGGGCAAGGCTCTGGAAAAATGCTTCTGCGACGGCGGCTGCCTGACCCGCTTTGAGGAGGATATCCGCCCCTTCGTGTGGAAGAAAGCGATATCCAACAGCGGCTACAACACTCTGTCGGCGCTGCTGCGGCTGAAGGTCGGCCCCATTCTCGACTGCGCCTCCGGCGTGGAGCTTATCCGCCGCGTCTGGGCGGAGGGCTGCGCCGTTGCCATGGCGGTAACGGGCGTCGATCTGCGCAGGGAGATGGAGGAGGAGCTCCCGAGACTACGCGAGGGCTTTGCGAAGTACTATCCCTCAATGGCGCAGGACGTGCTTATGCACCAGCGCCAGACCGAGGTCGAGCTTTTAAACGGAGCGATCGTCCGCTACGGCAGGGCTCTGGGCATAGAAACGCCCGTGAACGAGGCCCTGACGCTTATGATAAAGACAATTCAGGAAAATTACGATAAGCAATTCGGTAAATAAGAAAAGGAGACTTAACAATGAAATTTGCAATGTACGGTTCAGGCGCGGCAGGCAGCGTTTTCGCATCCTATCTGCGCAAAGGCGGCGCTGACATCATCCTCATCGACCGCTACGAGGCACACATGAAGAAGGTAGCCGAGGAAGGTATGCACTTTACCATCCATCAGGAAGAGAACGGCGCATATACCGATTACGACTATCAGCTCAAGGGCTTCCGCACCTACACCACCGCAGCCGAGGCTGCAGCGGCAGAGG
>CALZAG010000091.1 GCA_945613045.1 uncultured Clostridia bacterium
TCTATGGCTTGCAGCCGTGGCCGGTCGCAACAATGCAGCTGCAGGGCGGGGTATTTAAGGTCTATGCCGCGCAGTATACTGAAACTCAGACCTCCAAAGCGCCCGGCAGCATCGTAAGCGCCGGAAAAAGCGGTATAGAGATCGCCTGCGCGGGCGGAAAGACCGTCATGATAACCGAGCTTCAGGCCCCCGGCAAAAAACGTATGAGAGCCGCGGACTATCTTCTGGGGCATCCCATCACTGTTGAGGATTAAGATTTGGATAAAGCAAGAGAAGCCGCGGTGTTCGCGCTTGAGCGCTTCAGGCGCGAAAAAGCGTGGTCGGCCGCCATTACGGACGGCGCTATAACAAAATATGGGCTTGATCCCCGTTCCGCGGCGCTCACTTCAAATATCTGCCTCGGCGTGCTGCAGAATCTGGCTTACTGCGATCACTATATCGATCTGTTCAGCAGCTCTCCGGCAAAGATAGAGCCAAAGGTCCGCGATATTCTGCGATGCGCGGTCTATCAGCTCCTGTTTATGGACAAGATCCCCGCGAACGCTGCCGTAAACGAAGCCGTAATGCTGTGCAAAAAGCTTGGATATTCAAGGGCTGCGGGCTTTTGCAACGCGGTCTTGAGAAAGATCGCCGCCGCTGCCGATGCTCTGCCGGAGATTCCGGAAGACGGGACGGCAACGCATCTGTCTGTTAAATACAGTCATCCGCTCTGGCTGGCAGAATACATGATAAACGCCCATGGCTATGCATTTACAGAGGCGTTCTTTGCCGCCGACAACACCGTCAGCGAGATAACGCTTCAGGTAAATACGCTCAGGGCAGCGTCTGCTGAGCTTTTGTCTGCTCTTGAGGCGGCCGGATATAACTGCCGACCGCATCCATGGTTGCCCGACTGCATAGTTACGTCGGGCAACGTGAGCGCGATGCCGGGCTTTGACAAGGGCTTTTTCTATGTGCAGGATCCCGCGGCAAAATGCGCCGTGATCGCCGCGGGCGTCAGACCCGGAATGAGAGTTCTCGACGCCTGCGCGGCTCCCGGCGGAAAGAGCTTCGCTGCCGCCATTGCAATGGAAAATGAAGGGAAGATAGTCTCCTGCGATCTAAGCGAGAAAAAAATCAAGCTCATTAAAAACGGGGTCAAGCGTCTTGGACTGGACATTATTGACGCCTTCGCCCGCGACGCAAGGCAGCCTGTCAGAGATGCTTTTGACGTTATAATATCCGATGTTCCGTGTTCGGGCTACGGAGTTATAAGAAAAAAGCCGGATATCCGCTATAAAGACCCGGATGAGCTCAGAGCCCTGCCTGAAATACAATCGGCGATACTCGAAAACCTGTCGGCTGCGTTAAAGCCCGGCGGCGTTCTTCTTTATTCCACCTGCACAGTTTTCCGTGAGGAGAACGAAGACGTCGTTACGGATTTCCTTTCGCGTCATCCGGAGTATGCAGCCGAGGGCTTCAGTCTGCCGAACGGCATTGAAGCGGCTGACGGCATGCTGACCTTCTGGCCGCATATCCACGGCACCGACGGCTTTTTTGTATGCAAGCTGAGGAGGCTTAAATGAAAAACATAAAATCGATGCTTCCCGACGAGATAGAAGCCGATTTTCTCAAAATGGGCGAGCCTAAATACCGCGCAAAGCAGGTGTTCAAATGGCTTGGCAGGGGTGTGGCCTCCTTTGATGAGATGAGCGACGTCCCAAAAGGGCTGCGGGAAAAACTCAAAAGTGAATACAGCATATATAAGCCCAAGGTCTTGAACAAGCAGGTCTCAAAGCTCGACGGGACCATCAAATACCTGTGGGAGCTCTGTGACGGAAACGCCGTCGAGACTGTCGTTATGAGCTACAAGCACGGAAACACCGTATGTGTGTCGTCTCAGGTGGGATGTCGACAGGGCTGTGCGTTCTGTGCTTCGACCATCGGCGGACTTGTACGCGGTCTTGAGCCTGCGGAGATACTCGATGAGGTGCTGTTTTCACAGATCGATTCAGGAAAGCCTATCTCCAACATCGTCCTCATGGGCATCGGCGAGCCGCTTGACAACTTTGATAATGTCGTAAAGTTCTTAAAGCTCGTCAATCATCCCGACGGCATGAATATCGGTATGCGTCACATTTCTCTTTCCACCTGCGGAATCACAGAAAATTTTGACAAGCTTGCCGATCTTAATTTACAATTGACTCTGTCGGTATCTTTACACGCTCCCGACGATGAGACCCGCTCTAAAATAATGCCCGCAAACCACGGCCGCGGCGTTGACGAGCTCATGAGAAGCTGTAAGAGGTACTATGAAAAGACCGGACGCAGGATATCGTTTGAATACATTATGATTGACGGTGTAAACGACACGGAATATCACGCGAGACTGCTGGCCGGGAGGGCCAAGGGCGTCGGTGCTCATATAAATCTCATTCCTATGAATCACGTTGAGGAAAGCCGCTTTCGCCCGTCAACCTCCGGGCATATAAAGGCATTTATAAAGATTCTTGAGGACGAAGGCGTAAATGTGACCGTGCGGCGTAAGCTCGGCGGTGATGTTGACGCCTCCTGCGGACAGCTCCGCAGAAAAATGCAGAAGGGTAATGATAAGAAATGAGAAGTTTCGGCATTACTGACAAGGGAAAAGTCAGAAGCGAAAATCAGGACAGCTATATTATCGAAAACTGCGATAAGCGAAAAAGCGTTGTCGCGGTCATATGCGACGGCATGGGCGGAGCCAAGGCCGGAGACCTTGCAAGCCGGCTTTCCAGCAAGGAATTCGTCAGCAGAATATTCGAAGCCCTTGTGGCGCCGAGATTCTTCATCGGCAGCCAGGAAAAGCTCCTGCGCGAGAGCTGTGCCGACGCCAACGGCGTCGTATATGAATACTCGCGCTTTGATGCAGATTATAACGGAATGGGTACTACTCTTGTCGGCGGCATAATCACCCGCAGAAAGGCCTTCCTTGTAAATGTCGGCGACAGCAGAGCCTACCATCTCAGCAAAGCAGGGATAAGGCAGATAAGCCGCGACCATTCATATGTCGAAGAACTTGTGAATATGGGAGCCATAACCCGCGAAGAAGCCGCCAACCATCGGAAAAAGAACATTATCACCAGGGCCTTGGGCGTTGACAGGTCGGTTGAATGCGATTATTACGAGTGCCCGCTCAGAGTGGGCGAGGGGATACTCCTGTGCTCCGACGGGCTGAGCAACATGGTCTCCGATAAGGAGATCCACGAATGCTTTCTTACCTACAGCTCGCCGGAAGTGGTCTGCAATAAGCTCATGACTTTTGCTCTTGAGCGAGGCGCGAGGGACAATGTGACCGTCGTGCTGGTGAAGATTTGATATTTGAAGGTGCTTTTATGGAAAACAGTGCTGAAAAATATATAGGTATGATGCTTGATGATCGCTATGAGATCATAGAGCTTATCGGCGCGGGCGGTATGGCATATGTGTATAAGGCTCTGTGCCACCGGCTTAACCGCTATGACGCCATCAAAATTATGCGGGATGAGACCGCGGCTAACGAGGAATTCAGAAAAAGATTCAGAGCGGAATCACAGGCGGTAGCCATGCTTTCGCACCCGAACATAGTTTCGGTGTACGACGTCAGCCACAGCGATGACGTGGAGTACATCGTCATGGAGCTTGTTGACGGAATAACCCTAAAGCAGTATCTGCAAAAAACAGGGGCTTTGAGCGCTGGCGAGGTGCTCAGCTTCACTACTCAGATAGCCAAAGCGCTTGACCACGCCCATAATAAAGGGATAATCCACAGGGACATAAAACCGCAGAATATCATGCTGTTCAAGGACGGCATGATAAAGGTCGCCGATTTCGGCATTGCGTCCCTTCAGAACGATATAGAGGACAGCAGCGACGAGACCGTGGGCTCGGTGCATTACATCGCGCCTGAACAGGCGAGAGGAGCCGCTCCGGACGCCAGAAGCGATATATACTCTCTCGGCATAGTTATGTACGAGATGCTCACAGGCAAGCTTCCGTATGTAGGTAATTCTGAGGCAGAGGTCGCCGTTATGCATATGAATACCGAGGCCGTGCCTCCGCGCTCTATCATTCCGGAGATTCCCGAGGAGCTCGAGCGCATATGCCTTAAGGCAATGAACTCGGATATAGATGCGCGATATCAGACGGCTGCGGAGCTTTTGGATGATCTGGAGGCTTTCCGCAAGCAAAGCCTTGCCGCGCAGGTGCTTGAGGACAGCGATCCCTCTGAAGCTGTCCTCATCAACGGAGATGATGCTCCGGAGGCATCAAAAGGCAGCAGCCGAAAAAGCAGACGAAGCAGAAGAATTGCGTTCAGCTCCGGCATCTTTGCCGTTTTGGTATTTATAATCCTGATATTTGTGTTTATAAACGGTTATTTCCTTAAAGACCTGTTCTCAGAGCCGGTCAAGGTCGAAGTTCCGGATTTTGTCGGCAGATACTATGAGGATGTCATAAATGATGAGGATCTGAATAAGAGCTTCAAGTTCACTATAACCTACAAGGTCGACCTTGAGCATGATAAGGGTATAATCCTTTCTCAGGATCCGGAGGGCGGACAAAGCAGATCAGTCAGCGATAAGAACGAAAAGATAGAGGTTGTGCTTATTATCAGCTCCGGTGAGGCGCTTCCCGATGACCAGCGTGCGGATCTGTTTGTTCCGGATATCGTCAACAAAAGCCGGGATGAAGCGATAAGCCTTATCCAGGATGCGGGCTTTACCTATTCTATAAGCGAAGCACCGTCTTCCAGCATCACCAAGGGCTATGTTATAAACACCGAGCCCTCCGCCGGCGAAAAGGCGGAGGCCGGCTCCCCGGTAAGCATAATAATAAGCGCCGGCCCCGAGATCAAAATGACGACTGTCCCGCAGCTCAAGGGTCTGTCCAAGGACGCGGCTCTTGCCAAAATCGAGGGCAGCAACCTCAGCGTCGGATCCGTGACCGTGGTCGACAGCGAGCTTGAGGAGGGGACTGTCGTATGGCAGAGCCGCAGCGCCGGCGAGTCCGTCGAAGAACACACGAAGATCTATATTCAGATCTCATCAGGTCAGAGCGGCAGCGAGGGATAAATGAACGGTACTATAATCAAAGCCCTCAGCGGGTTTTACTATGTCAGCGCCGAAAACTCTGTGTACGAGTGCAGAGCAAGGGGCAAATTCCGGCTCGACGGAACATCTCCGTTGGTGGGCGACAGGGTGAGCTTTGCTGTAAGCGGAAACGGAAAGGGATATATCGAAAAAGTTCATGAAAGAAAAAACTTTTTCATCCGGCCTGCAGTTGCGAACATTGACGTTCTTGTATTTATCGCGGCAAACACCAATCCCGTTACCGACCCGTTTCTGATAGACAGGGTCTCTGTCATAACAGAGGAGGCCGGCTGCGAGCTTATTGTCTGCATAAACAAAACGGATATAGATCCCGCGAATGAGCTTTACGATATTTATTCCTCGTCGGGCTTTGATACGTTCAGGGTCAGCGCTTTCGACGGCAGCGGCATTGACGACCTCACAAGCGCCCTGAAGGGGAAAATATGCGCTTTCACAGGTAACTCCGGCGTCGGAAAATCAAGCATATTGAACGCGATCGTTCCGGAGCTTAAGCTTGAAGTCGGCGAGGTGAGCGAAAAGCTCGGCCGCGGAAGGCATACCACGAGGCACGTTGAATTTTTTGCCGTAGATGAGGATACGTTCATTGCAGATACGCCGGGCTTTGCCTCTTTTGAGGTTGAAATGATGCAGACGATTGATAAGCATGAGCTGCAATATGATTTCAGAGATTTCAGAAGCTGCATAGGCAAGTGCCGCTTTGCCGACTGCGCGCATCTAAAAGAGCCCGGCTGCGCCGTGACTGCCGCCGTTGAAAACGGGCAGATTAAGCCCAGCCGATATCAGTCATACATACGTCTGTATGAGCTCAGCGCCCAGAACAAGTTCTGGGAAAGCAAATAAAATAATAAATGTATATTCGGACCGTCTCCCGCATAGTGTTTTACAAAACGCTTGTGCGGGAGGCGGTTATTTGCGTAAGGGACCAGTTTTTCTGTTTGCAACGATAGCCATTGCGTGCGGGATAATAATAATTCTGGCGCTGATACTGCCGACGCAGTTCTGGTGGTTCGTTCTGGCGGCGGTACTTATCTGCCTCGGCATCTGGATCCGCAAATGCAAATAGTAATAATATCCGGACCGGCTGCATAGTTTGTACAAACAACATAAGCGCGAAGGAAGGCGGAGCTACTATGAAAATCGAACTCAAAAACAGAGAAAAAAGCGTATATAAAAAGCTGTGCTGCACTCAGTCAGCCGCTGAGCTGAAGGAGGACATAGTTGTACCTGATACTATGGAGGATATTCTGCGCATACTGAGCTTCAGACATCAGTGCAGAATAAGGTCAAAAATCGTTGAGACAGACTGCGTTTCCGTAGGCGGCGAACTGGATGTGACGGTACTGTATATTCCGGAGACAGGTGAAGGAATAAGAACCATAAGCGCAACCATACCTTTTGAGGTCAAGCTCAACGCACCCGGCGCAGACAGTACGAGCGTATCAATTATTGATACGTCTGTACTCAACCTTGATGTTAAGACGGTAAATCCGCGCAAGGTATCAGTAAATGCGGACCTTTCCGTCACGCAGAGCTGTTA
>CALZAG010000092.1 GCA_945613045.1 uncultured Clostridia bacterium
CGCCGAGGATATCGAGTATATCTTCAGCCGCGACAGTGTGACGGTGGCGGGCTACCTCATGCGCGCGGACGTTGAGCCCATGACGAAGCTGCCCACCGCTCCGGTGCTGGACGATTACACGATCGGCGATACCTGCTGGGAATACCTTGACAAAATACGAGAAAAATGCGATGCTAACGGAGCAACGCTGATACTGATAAAATCGCCCAGCCTCTGGCCGCACTGGTACGACGAGTGGGACGCGCAGATAAGCTCTTACGCCGAAAAACACGGCCTTGACTACATCAATTTCCTGCCTCTTGCCGAGGATATCGGCCTTGATATGCAGACGGATACCTATGACGGCGGCCTGCACCTGAACGTCTACGGCGCCGAGAAGCTGTCGGCGTATTTCGCGCAGATACTGAGCGAGAGCTACGGCGTTCCCGACCGCAGGGGCGATGAGGCTATCGCCGCCGACTGGGCGGGAAAATGCGAAGCATACTATGAGCTTTTGGCTGCCCAGAAAGCGGAGCTTTCGGAATACGGCTATCTTAAAAGCTGGACATTAGGAGACGAACAATGAAGAAGATAACTGCGCTTGTGCTTGCAATGCTCATGACCCTTGCGCTGTGCGCCTGCGGCGGCGAGACACCGGGAACGGAGACCGGCGGCGAAACGGGCTATACCCCCGATTACGGCGAGCTGTATTTTGCCTCGGGCGAGGTGAAATTCGGTATCATGGATCCAGCGCAGGAGGTGCTGGACGCTCTCGGCGAGCCGCAGGGCACCTTCGAGTCGGACAGCTGCGCCTATCAGGGCAAGGATATGTTCTATTACTACGACGGCTTTGAGGTCATGGTAAACGACGTTGACGGCACCCTGCGCATCACCGGCATTACCCTCGCCGACGACACCGTTTCAAACCCGCAGGGCGTAAAGATAGGCATGGATATGTCCGAGGCACTCAGCCTGATGGGCGATCCCGACTATCCCGAGTCGATCACGGTCACGCACAACGGCGGCGTGTATAAGCTCGTTTCCGGCTCGACCATGCTCCGGCTCAAGGCGGGCGACGACGGCACGCTTGCCGCCGCAGAATACTGCGTGGCTGCAAATCAGACGGATGAGGGGTGAAGCATGAGCAAATATGTACCTATGACCGCGGAAGCGGCCTTCGCCGATATCGAGGCGATAATGGGCTCGGATAAAAGCGAGCTTGAAAAGACGAAAATTCTGTGTGATAAGGGCACCGCCTGCTACGACAACGAGGACGATATCCCCGCCGCCGCGTACTATGACGAAGCGCTGGCACTTGGCGTGCTGACGGACGAGAACCTTAATGAGATACAGTTTCGCTGCGGCGTGAGCTATGCCGGACATGACGGCAGGAAATCCTTTGAGATGCTCAAAAAGGCCGCCGAGGGCGGCCATGTCAAGGCTATGATGAACCTCGCCGTGTGCTACCGCAAGGGCACAGGCACGGCGAAAAACGAGAAGGAATGCTTCGCTTGGGCAAAAAAAGCCGCCGAAAACGGCGACACGGAGGCAATGTACATCTGCGCCCTGTGCCTTGAGGAGGGCGTCGGTACGTCCAAGGACTTAACCGCAGCCTTCGCGCTCATGAAGCGCGCGGCCGAGGCCGGCGTCGTTGACGCGATGTACAAGACCGCCCTCAACCACGACAGGGGCAACGGTACCTTCCCCAACCCGAAGGAGGCCTTCGAGTGGTTCAAAAGCGCCGCTGAAATGGGGCATCCCGACGCCATGCACGACCTTGCCGCGTGCTACGCAAACGGCGAGGGTACTGTCGCCGATCCCGCCGAGGCCTTCCGCTGGATGAAGCTTTCGGCGGATAACGGAAATGTGGACGCGATGCGCGTCGCCGGCGGCTGCTACTATAACGGCTTCGGCATTAAGGAAAATCCGAAAAAGGCGTTTGCGCTGTTCAAAAAAGCCGCCGAGTGCGGCGACGTCGACTCGATGCGCCTTGTCGCCGACTGCTATGCCATCGGCAGCGGCACGAAGGCCGACCGCGTCGAGGCGGAAAAATGGTACCGCAGAGCCGCCGAAAACGGCGATATGGACTCCCGAGAAATGCTTGACGAGATATAATAATGTGAGATAAACCGTCCGTGCCATAGGCCCGGACGGTTTATCTCACCAGTAGCCCGAAATTCCGTCGGGGGCGAGGGGCTTTTCGCGATCGGGATCTTTCTCCCGCTCTCTGCCGCGGAAATCGCGCGGCGCGACGGTCTCCCAGTGCGGCAGATCGCCGTGCTTCTCATAATACGTCAGATCGTTTTGATCCTGAGCAGTCTTTTTCTTTTTGGACATAAATATACCTCCCCTAAGCTTACCCCGCGCCGAACAGCAGCAGTATCAGACCGTAGACAACGCTGGCCCCGACGCCGTACACTATGACGGGCCCCGCGATGATGAACATTTTCGCGGCGGTGCCGGTGACGAGGCCCTCGGTCTTGAACTCGAGAGCGGGGGCGACAACGGAGTTTGCAAAGCCCGTGATGGGCACGAGAGTGCCGCCTCCGGCGAATTTTGCGAGCCGGTCGTATATCCCCAGCCCCGTAAGCGCGGCGCCCAGCAACACCATCGTCACGCTTGTGGCGCTGCCCGCGTCGAGCTTATTAAGGCCCGCCCGCATATACAGATCCATTATGAGCTGGCCTGCGCAGCATATGAGCCCGCCCACGATAAAGGCCTTCAGCATATTCGAGCCGAGGCGCGAGCGGGGCTGATGGGAGTCGGAATAATCCTTGTATTCTTCGTTTGTCATTTTCATAAGCAGATCTCCAAAAAAAGCTAAGAGTATCGAAAACGATACCCTTAGCTTTTCCGTTTTGCCTGAAGTTATGCTTATAAATCGACGGTCAGATTGGCGACGCCGTTTTTTTCAAACTCGGCCATGTATTCGTCCATTCTTGCCGTCAGCGCGCCGAAGTCGTCGATATCCTCGCCCAGATCGCGGCGGGACAGCTCCTCGGCGAGGATGTCGAAGAACACCGCGTCCTCGTAATCGGCGATGGCCTCGTGGATGCCCCCGTCCTCATAGGCCTTGGAGGGGAAAACATGACCGTGCCAGACCTGTATGAGCGAGCGCATACCGTTCTTCGCGCAGAGGGAAAACAGCTTCTCCTGCACGATGTCGTAGTCCTCAAAGCGGTCTGCGGCTCTGGTGGAGTTGAGTATCCAGTTGCCGATGTATACCATGTCCAGCAGTCTGCGGAATTCCTTGTCTGTCAGATCTATATTCAAAACCAAGCCTCCAATCCGGGAAAATCTCTTCTTTTTATTATATCAGACTGCGCGTCCACATTCCACTCTAAATTTTTCTTGTATTTTTGGGAGTTATAGCATATTATATTAAAGTTAAGCCATCCAATGCTTGGTTTGGAGTAGTATTTATATGGACAACAGACCCATCGGCATATTCGACTCGGGGCTCGGCGGGCTGACCGCCGTGCGCGTTCTGAGAAGGCTCATGCCAAATGAAAATATAATATACTTTGCCGACACCGGACGTATGCCCTACGGCGGCAGATCAAGAGCGCAGATACGGCAGATAGCCGTCCAGAACATCGCCTTTGCCGAGAAAAACGGCGTCAAGGCTATCCTCGCCGCCTGCGGCACGATATCCAGCAACGCGCCGGATATTCTGGCAGCCAACAGCATAAAGACCGTGGGCGTCCTCACACCGGGCGCAAGGGAGCTTGCCGGAACGGGTCTTAAAAGGCTCGGAGTGATCGCAACGCAATGCAGTGTTGAAAGCGGCGCTTTTCAGAGGGAGCTTCTCCGGCTGCGGCCGGAGGCCGAGATCACGGCTCTTGCCTGTCCGGAATTCGTCCCGATGATAGAGCGCGGACGGTACAGGGCAAGCGACGCCGAGGTGCGGAAAACCGTCGCGGAAAGCCTCAGACCGCTGAAGGAGGCGGGAGTTGAGGCGCTGCTGTTAGGCTGCACCCACTATGGTCTCATCGCGGAGGCGATAAGCGATTATCTGGGTGAGGACGTCGCGCTCATCGGAGCGGCCGACGCTTCCGCGCGCGTGCTCAAGGCGTATATCGAGGCGGAGGGTATGCAGGCCGACGGCGGCGACGAGCAGTATTACACCAGCGGCAGCGTGGAGGATTTCACTGCCCTCGCGCCGATAATGCTGGGCTACGGGCTCAGGAACGAAGTGCGGTATGTCGAGCCCTTCCCACTGGAGGAGATATGATGAACGCAGTTATAACAATAACGGGTATGCAGGGTGTGACTCAGCCCGACGCGGATACCGTTGAGCTTGTCACCGACGGCATTTACTGCCGGACGGAGGAGGGCTATCAGATACGCTATCTTGAAAGCGAGATAACGGGGCTTATGGGTACCGCCACCACGGTGGATATTAATCCGAATGAGATCGTTGTCGAGCGCAAGGGTGTGCTCAACTCAAAAATGGTTTTCAGAACGGGAGAAAAGAGCAGCTTTCTCTATGATACCCAGTTCGGCGCCGCCACACTCGGAGTTGACACGAGGAAAATCAATGCAGTCTTTGACGATAACGGCGGCGAGCTGAGCATCGACTATGTCGTCAACATGGAGCACGCTGTCGTAAGCAGAAATAAACTTAACATGAGCGTAAGGCTCAGGAGCTGAGAGGAACTTAAGATATGGCAAATATGATACAGATGGCCAAGGACCAGATAGCAGAGCTTGTGAACAGAGCATATCTTGCCGCGGCCGGAAAAGGCGAGCTACCCGCGGGGCTCGAGCTTAGGGGCGGCGTCGAGATACCCAAGGACACCGCAAACGGAGATTACGCCGCGAACTTCGCCATGGCAAGCGCCAAGCTTTTCGGGATGCCTCCGCGCAAGGCGGCTCAGGCGCTCATCGACAATATGGAGCTTGACGGAAGCTGGTTCGAGACCGTCGATATTGCGGGCCCGGGCTTCATGAACTTCCGCATGGGCGATAAATGGTATGGCGACGTACTTAAAAATATCGCCGCCGAGGGCGAAAGCTACGGCAACTGCGATATGGGCGCCGGCAAAAAGCTCATGGTGGAGTTCGTCTCGGCAAATCCCACCCGCCCCATGCACATGGGCAACGCTCGCGGCGGCGTGCTGGGCGATGCTCTGGCCTCCGTGCTCGAGCGCGCCGGCTACAATGTCTGGCGCGAGTTCTACGTTAACGACGCGGGCAATCAGATAGAAAAATTCGCAACGAGCATCGAGGCGCGCTGCCTCCAGCTCATAAAGGGCGAGGACGCGGTCGAATTCCCCGAGGACGGCTACCACGGCGACGATATAAAAGAGCTTGCGGGAGCGTTCTGCGAGAAGTACGGCGAGAGCTGGCTTGACATGAGCAGGGAGGAGCGGCATAAGCTGATGGCGGACTTCGGCCTTGAGAAGAATCTGCCCAAAATGAAGGCCGACCTTGCCCGCTACGGCATAAACTACGACGAGTGGTTCTACGAATCGAGCCTGCACGAAAGCGGCTATGTAGCCGACAGCGTATCGAAGCTCACCGAGGCGGGCTTTACCTATGAAAAGGACGGAGCCCTGTGGCTGAACACCTCGAGGATACTCGGGGACAAGCTCCGCGCCGCCGGTAAGAGCGAGGAGGATATCGAAAAGCTCGAGCTCAAGGACGACGTCCTGCGCCGTGCAAACGGCTTCTATACCTACTTTGCCGCCGATATCGCGTATCACCGAAATAAGTTCGAGCAGCGCGGCTTTGACAAGGTCATAAACGTCTGGGGCGCCGACCACCACGGCCATGTCGCCCGCCTCAAGGGCGCGATGGACGCGCTGGGGCTCGACGGCGAGCACAGGCTCGACATCGTACTTATGCAGCTTGTAAAGCTCACGCGCGGCGGCGAGGTCGTGCGTATGTCAAAGCGCACCGGCAAGGCGATATCGCTGTCGGATCTGCTCGACGAGATACCCGTGGACGCGGCGCGCTACTTCTTCAACTCCCGCCCTGAGTCTCCGGTGGAGTTTGACCTTGACCTCGCCGTGCGGCAGGACAGCGAAAACCCCGTGTACTATGTGCAGTACGCGCACGCAAGGATATGCACCATGCTCTCGGCGCTGCGCGAGGAGGGGCATGAGGTCCCGTCCCCGCAGGACGTGGACGTCTCGCGGCTCTCGACTCCGCAGGAGCGCGAGCTTATAAAGCAGCTTGCGGCGCTTCCGGAGGAGATACGCCTCGCCGCCCGCGACTATGACCCCAGCCGCATCAACAAGTTTGTCACCGAGCTTGCCGCGCGCTTCCACCGATTCTACACCGCCTGCCGCATCAAGGGCGCGGAGGCCGGCGTGCTTGAAGCGAGGCTCTGCCTTGCCGATACGGTGCGCCGCGTGATAGCCGTGTCCCTGTCCATAATCGGCGTCAGCGCCCCCGAAAAAATGTGATAATACCGATAAGAGAATATCCCCTCGGTTCTGTGAACCGAGGGGATCAGTTTATCTATGTGATGCTTGCCGCCGTCATTCTCCTGAGCCAAGGTATTCTGCAACTCTCACGATGATGGTCGCGGCCTGACCGCGGTTTGCGGTGGCGTTGGGACGGAAGGTGTCGCCC
>CALZAG010000093.1 GCA_945613045.1 uncultured Clostridia bacterium
GCCAGCAGCAGCACCGACGCAAGCGCCATGGCCAGCTCGGCGGCGACGCCGTTTTTCAGCAGCAAATAGCCGCCGAAGCAGAGCGCGGCTATAAGGCCGTAGTCGAGCAGCATGCTTATCAAGACTGCGGCTCCGCTTTTCACCGCCTGCGACTCAGTCGTCCAGTTGAGGTTAGGATGGCGGATATTGGCGATGAGCCCCATCTGCGCCATAACGAGCAGGAGCAGCAGGGAAAACACCGCTGCGGCCAGCGTGAGGAGCGCCCCGGGACGCAGGACGTACACCGCCGACGCTATGAGGATGACAAGCGGGGGGATATAGATAACAAGGCTGAATCTCAGCTTCGTGCCCAGCACCTCGTCGGTGCTCACGGGCATGGAGCGTATCAGCCACAGGCTCTTGCCCTCGAGCGACACGGAGGAGCTTGTCGGCAGGACCATGCCCGCCATCGCGGCTCCGAAAACTGCCACAAGGCACATGGCGAGCTCCTCATAGCCCGCGAGCATAGCCATGATCTGCCTCACATCCTCCTTATAGATCACAAGGAACACCGCGCCGGCGAGGACGAACACAGCGCCAAGGCCGTTGTTTACGATGCAGGTGGAGCTGGAGAAGAAGCGGGACGCCTCGCGCTTGAACAGCGCGGAACTTCTGGAGGAAACGCGCTGGCCCTTGTCCGTGTATTTTATCTTCGCGCTGCCGCGCTTTGCGGTGGCGGTCTTTATGAAGGTGCGCGAGAGCACGGCGTATACAATTACAAAAGGTATCGTCAGCAGCACTGCCGACAGAAGCAGGCTGACCACGCTGTCGCCGGCTGCCGCTGTGCCTATCCACCTGAGCACCGTGATGCCGCTCAGGGTATCGGCAAGGCCCATGCTGCTCATCAGCACATTTTGCACGATGCTGCTGAGCTGGCTGTAGAAGTATAAGTATGCAGCAAGGAAGGCGAGCGACAGGATCGTCTCAAACAGCGTTTTTCTGCGCATTTTGGAGGCCAGCAGGCTGAGC
Organism: uncultured Clostridia bacterium; assembly: GCA_945613045.1. GTDB lineage: Bacteria > Bacillota > Clostridia > Oscillospirales > Oscillospiraceae > F23-B02. The sequence continues at coordinate 1,009 of CALZAG010000093.1, forward strand.
AGCCAGCCGAAAAGCGCGGACACGGACAGCGCGAACAGGCTGAGAGCAAGAAACACAAGGATAAAGAAGATCAGAGTCTTTGCGGAAAACGGCGCGCAGTCATACCACATTATAAGCGCCGGCACGGCAATGATGAGCCCGAATATCAGGTTCAGTCCCAGCAGGAGCAGCATACGGCTGGCCAGTATCGCCGAGGGCGGGATGGGCATGGACAGCAACAGGTCGTTGTCCTTTGCCTCGTAAAGCTGGCTTTTCGCCGTGAACACGCTGAACACCACCATCAGGGCAAACGACAGTATGAGCGCCATCAGGAAGTACAGCCACGCAAGACCCGCGGAATACAGCGGCTCTGCCAGCACGGAGAACACCATGCCGAACATCCAGCAGAAAACGCCGATGGCGTATACCATCAGCAGGGCATAGAGGATGAGCTTGACCTTGCCGGGCTTTTTGCCCCTTTTCGAGCCGCCGGCAAGCCAGTTGAGTATCGAGGCCAGCTTGACCTTCATTAAAGCTTTAAACATTGTCGTCCTCCAGTTCGAGGAACACGGCCTCAAGGGAGGTATCGCCCTTGACGGTCTCCATATCGCCGCAGGTGACGAGCTTGCCGTTTTTTATTATCGCGACCTTGTCGCAGAGCTTTTCCGCGACCTCGAGCACATGGGTGGAGAAGAAGATGGCTCCGCCCTTGTCGCAGTGCTCGCGCATCATGGTCTTAAGGGTATGGGAGGCGACAGGATCAAGGCCGACGAAGGGCTCATCCATGATGATGAGCTTCGGCTCGTGTATCCACGCCGCGATGATGGCAAGCTTCTGCTTCATGCCGTGGGAATATGCCGACACCGGCTGCGCAAGGTCCTCGGTGAGCCCGAAAATATCGGCGTATCTGCGTATGCGCTCCTCGCGGTCGGCCTTGCCCACACCGTAGATATCAGCCACGAAGTTCAGGTATTTCACGCCGGAAAGATAGTCGTACAGCTCCGGATTATCGGGTATGTAGGAAATTATCTTTTTGCACTCGAGCGGTTTTTCCTTTACCGACATACCGTCGATAAAAATATCGCCGCCGTCAAACTGCAGTATCCCGCAGGCCGCCTTGATGGTCGTGGTCTTGCCCGCGCCGTTATGGCCGATGAAGGCGTAGATATCGCCGGCCGCGACCTCAAGGCTCAGGTCATCCACCACGGCCTTGCCGTCGTAGCATTTTGTGAAGTTCCGGATTTTCAGCATTATTGTTCCTCCTGTATCGGTGAAGATATCACCGTGATCTTTCTCGGCTTGCGGACGCCGTCGGGCTTTCTGCCCATGTACCTTGCCGCAAGCTCGCTCATATCCTTATAAAATGACGCATATTCCTCGTCCGACAGCATCAGAGCCATCATGGAAAAGCCCAGCATATCCCGCATTGGGTCGGGATCGTCCCCCTCGAAATACCGGCTGAACTCCGCCGTAAGGCCCAGCAGCCCCTGCATCACGGCGGCAGATCCGGGATCCTCGATGCGGTTCTTGCGCAGCTTATAGCGCCGCTCGGTCGCACCGCGCTTTTTCTGCTCGGACTTGACCTCGATCCAGCCGTCGGCCTCAAGCGCTTTTATGTGCCGGTAAAGGCTCGCGGTCGGAATATCGCTCAGCTCGGCGGATATCTCCGCCGCTGTGCCGTCGCCGTGGTATATCAGATATTCGAGGATGCGCAGCCTCGCCGTGTTCATCACCGTCGTGATCTCCACGTCGTCCACCTCCTTGCGATTATTCTCAATCATGAGAATAATACAAGGTCGCGCATTTGTCAAGGAAAAATCAAAGATTTTTCAATTCATCGATATAATCCGCGGCGTAGGAGGCGAAGCACGCCGCCGCCGGGGAGATGACCTCCCGCTCCGGCAGTATGACGCAGATATCCACCTTTTCCGGAGGCTCGAGCGGGAGACAGACCGTTCCCTCGCCCAGCTCCTCGCTTATCACCCTGTTGACCAGGGAGATCCCGAGCCCCGCCTTTACCATGCTCCACGCAACAAAGCTGTCGGGTGTGGTAAAGCTTATGTTGGGCTTTATTCCCCGGCTTGAAAAGCAGTGGGAGTTATCCGTCTCCCGCCCGTTGTGGATCTCGATATACGGCTCCCTCGCAAAAATTTCAGCCGAAACGCTTTTTCCGCCGGCCAGCGGGTGGTTTGAGGGCAGAAGGGCGACAAGGTCGTCATCCCTGACCCTGACGCTGCGAAAGGGTCCGTCCCTGCGGCTTATGACCGCGAAGTCCAGATCCCGCTCCGCCATTTTCTCCGCCAGCTCGCAGCTCGTTCCGGAGCATATCTCAGCGCTTATCCCCGGGTACCGCTCGTGAAAGCCGCTGATCACCTTCGTCAGCCACGGATAATATTTGACGTAGGCGGTACCCACGGCGATACTGCCGACGTCCAGTCCGCATAGCTTGCGCGCCGTCTGCTCATAGCGCTCGCCCCAGTAGGCAAGCTCCTTAACCGCGGGCAGCAGAGCCTCGCCCTCGCGGCTGAGGCTCACGCCCTTTCTGCCGCGCCGCAGTATGGGAAAACCCGCCGCGGTCTCCATCGCCTCCACCGCACGGCTTATGCCCGACGGGGTATAGCCCAGCTCCTCAGCCGCCGCCGACATACTTCCGTTTTTCAATATGCTCAGCAGTATCCTGCATTTTTCAGTATCCATCTTCGCTCCTTATTTGACTAATTGTCAATTATAATTTGATTTATTCGCGCTTTACTCAAATATAAAGCAGTATTATACTCATGTCAATACTGAAGTACAGGAGGCAAACGGCATGAGTCGCAGACAGGCGGAGCTGCTGCTGGCAGCGGTCATTCTGACCCGCAGCACGGGATATCTTTTCAGCAAGGCGGGCATTGAGAGCCTTGGCATTTTCAATCTTCTGGCGGCGAGATTCCTGCTGGCCTTTGCCCTGCTGTCTATAATTTTTTTCAGGAGATTCAAAGCCGTAAAGCCCTGCGATATCCTGCGGGGAGCGGTCCTCGGCGGGGTGTTCGCGCTTGTCATGGTGCTTGAGCTTACCGCGCTGAAAACGACCGACACCTCCACGGCCTCGTTTCTGGAAAACACCGCGATCATATTCGTGCCGCTAATAGAGGCGCTGCTCCTGCACAAGGCTCCGGAAAGGACCGCGCTGATAAGCGCCGCGGCGGCTATTGCGGGCGTTGCCCTGCTGACGCTCGGCAGCGGGAGCTTCGGCTTCACTGCCGGCGAGCTGTACTGCCTGTGCGCCGCGCTGGTGTATGCGGCGGCAATCATAATCACCGACCGCTTTTCCCGTAAGGGCGACGGGCTAATGATGGGTATCATGCAGGTGGGCTTTATCGGCATATACGCCCTTGCCGCCTCGTTCATATTTGAAACTCCGCGTCTTCCCTCGGGCGGGACTGAGTGGGGCGTAATACTTGCGCTTGCAATAGTCTGCACCTGCGTCGGCTTCACCTTCCAGCCCGTCGCCCAGGCTCACCTCAGCAGCGAGTGCGCAGGGCTTTTCTGTGCGCTGAGCCCTGCCTTTGCCTCGCTACTGGGTATAGTGTTCCTGAGCGAGCCGATGACGCTGCAGGGCGTGTGCGGCGCGGCCCTCATACTGTTCAGCCTGTACATCCCGCATATATTCGCCCGAAAAGCAGCCGTCACATGACGGCTGCTTTTGACATTTACGATTTACGCGGACGAGCAATGCTCGCCCCTACGGCCTGTTATTCTTCGCAGAACGATCATTTAGACATTGGAAATCTCCGAAAACCTCAGCAGGACCAAGTCGGGCCGGCGCAATAGAGTTTATAGTTTCTTTCTTTTTTGTTCATGCCTTTGTCATAAAGTTTGTGTATTATATCCTTGCAAGCAAGATCACGGCTTTCGGAGGCCCATATGGACGACAATAAAGACAAGAGATCTGAAAATACCGCGGGTCATCCGGAAATCGACGGGGAATACCACTTCGTAAGACCCGAAAAGAAGCTGTACGAGGATGCGGAGTTCGTCCCGCAGGACGAGACCGACGAGATCCCGCAGTACTATGTCCCCAGCGAGAAAAAGCCGAAGGAGAAAAAGTCCGAGGCCCGTAACGGCAGGATCCTTAAGCTTATCTGCGTTTGTCTCGTGTGCGCCCTCGTAGGCGGACTTGTGGGCGGCTTCGTGTCATGGAGCGCATTGAAAAGCCGTCTGCCCTCGGCAAGCTCAGACAAGCCGATCGTTCCATCCGTCGAGACCAAAAACGTCAGCAACGAAACGGCGACCGCGAACGATATCTACAACGTCGGCTGCCGCCAGACCGTCGGCATTTCACTCGAGGTCACATCGGCAAATATTTTCGGCCTGACCAGCTCCAGCGCCGTTGCCGGCACGGGCTTTATCATAACCTCAGACGGCTATATCATGACAAATTACCACGTTATCGAGCCGGCTTACGAGAACAACTACAAGATCACAGTTCTTTTCAAGGACGGCACCTCATATGAAGCCTCCATCGCAGGCTTTGAGGAGGACGGCGACATTGCGGTCCTGAAGATCGACGCCAATGACCTCAGCCCCGTTTCCATCGGCAACAGCGACAATATCGCCGTGGGCGACAGTGTTTTCGCCATCGGCCATCCCCTCGGGGAGCTGGATTTTTCCATGACGAGCGGACGCGTGAGCGCGCTTGACCGCAGCATCACAGCCGACAGGAACAGCGCTCCGATCAATATGTTCCAGTTCGACGCGGCCATAAACTCCGGCAACTCCGGAGGCCCCGTCTTCAACGAAAGCGGCGAGGTCATCGGCATTGCCACCGCCAAGGTCGGCTCCTCGGGAGTCGAGGGCCTGGGCTTCGCGATACCCATCAACGACGCCGCCGACATCGCAAACGAGCTCATCACCAAGGGCTACGTCAGCGGCAAGGCCTACCTCGGCGTGGACATCGATACCCGCTACACCTCGGTCTATGCGCAGTATTACAATCTGCCCGAGGGCGCGTATGTTTACAACGTCGAGTCCGGAAGCTGCGCGGAAAAGTGCGGGCTGGCAGCCGGCGATATAATAACTCAACTCGGCGACAATTCCATCGGCAGCTACTCAGACCTTAACGCCGCTATAAAGCAGTTCAAGTCCGGCGAGAGCGTCGAGATCGTCGTGTACCGCGCGAATGAGTATGTTACCCTGACCGTCACCTTCGACGAATCCAGGCCCAACACGGGCTCCAACGGAGTCAACGAATTCGGGCTGTCCAGCCATCCGCAGACCGGTGCGGCGAGCTGATAAACACGCTATGTTTCTTCTCTTTTAGTCCGGCGGACTCCCTACCGCCTGACATATATCCTCTCTATTTCTCCAAAACAAAAGGCCGCGGCCCAGCCGCGGTCTTTTGTTCAGCGTGTCAAAAAAGTCCTCA
>CALZAG010000094.1 GCA_945613045.1 uncultured Clostridia bacterium
AAAAAAACAAGCTCCCGTATCACTACGGGAGCTTGCTCGTTTTATCGGTTTATCAGTCGGTGACGTAAGGCAGGAGAGCGATCTGACGGGCTCTCTTTATAGCCTCGGTGAGCTGACGCTGATGCATTGCGCAGGTGCCGGTGGTGCGGCGGGGCAGGATCTTGCTGCGCTCGGACATATAGCGGCGGAGCTTAGCGGTATCCTTATAGTCGATGCCGGTGGCCTTGTCTACGCAAAACTGGCAGACTTTTCTGCGCTTGCGGGTCTTGGGATTGTTCTTATCGAAAGCCATAGCTGTATCCTCCTATCAAAATTTCAGAACGGCAGCTCGCCGTCGTCGTCGCCGAGCTCGGAGAAAGCGGAGGCGCCCATGGAGGGGCTGACGCTCTCGTAGCTGTTGTAGGCGGGACGGGTCTCGCTGCGCGTTTCGCCGCCTTCGCGGCGTTTGCTTTCGCCGAAATACATATTGTCAACAACGACCTCGGCGCTGCGGCGCTTGCCGCCCTCGCGGTCGGTCCAATCGCGGATCTGCAGGCGGCCGGAAACGACGGCCATGCTGCCCTTTGCGAAATACTTGCTGATAAATTCGGCTGTCTGACGCCATGCGACGCAATCGATAAAATCGGTCTGCTTCTCGCCGCCGTCACGACCGCCGAAATCGCGGTCAACAGCGAGGGTGAAGCCGGTCACAGGAGTCTGGGTCTGGGTGTACTTGAGCTCGGGATCACGAGTCAGGCGTCCCATAATGGTAATGTGATTAAGCATGATTCGTCTCCTTACTCAGCACGCAGGGTGATCAGGCGACGCATGATGCCGTCGGTGATGCCGAGGATACGATCCAGCTCAGCAGGAAAATCTGCGCCGCTGGTGAACTTCATCAGGACATAGTAGCCCTCGGAAATGTAGTCGATTTCGTAAGCGAGCTTGCGCTTACCCATCTCCTCCAGTTCGTCCAGGGTACCATTAGCCTCAACAAGTGCCTTGAACTTCTCGACGACGGCAGCGGTCTGCTCCTCGGTGAAGTTCGGGTTGATGATGTACATTACTTCGTACTTCTCAGTTGCTTTTGCCATGGTTTGCACCTCCTTCTGGTCTTTTGGCCCCCGCTCGCGGCGGGAGCAAGGATAGCCTGCCGATACCGACAGGCCATACCATTATACCGTTTTTTCCTCAAAAGTCAAGCATTTCTTTGCGCTTTTACGCTATAAAACGGTCTGTGCCGCGTCAGCCGGATTGGCGGCGGATGAAAAAGCTCTCCGTGGCCCGGAGAGCTTTGTTCAACATGGCTTTATTTATTTGTCTGTTCGGTCTGCTCGGGTATCACTTCGTAGGTGGGGACTATCTCAACGCTTATGCGTCCGTCTGCGACTTCAAAGTCGCGGAGCACATCTGCGCCCGCTATGACGAAGGTGAAGGTCTGGATATCGCCGGACTTCATCTCCATGCCGACCATGCGGTTGAAGTCGTATGCGACGAGCTCGTTGTCAAGATACACCTTGACGATGTAGGAGCGGAGCTTGATGCCGGTGCTGAAATCGTTCCGGTACTTGGCCTGAACGATGAAATCATCACCGCGGGAGAAGGCCTTGGGGACGGTTATGGACAGGCTTGAAACGGTGCTGACGCTCTCGTCCGAGACGAAGACGCTCTTGCCCTCCTCCGGCACGAAGCGCGCGCCCTCATAGTAAACGCTCAGGCCGATCCAGTCGCCGTAAAGTGCGCGGGAGGAAAGGCTGCCGGCGTTGTAGACCTTGAGCTCGTTGGGGTTGCTGGTGGCGAGCGTGTTGGGGATGAGGATCATTTTGTCGTCCGTGAAGCATGCGCTGTCGTAAACTCCGCCGCAGATGAGGGCAAGGCGGGTGTTGCCGGTGCTGTCCATGCTGTAGAGGTTGCGGTTGAAGGACGACAGGCAGTAGAAGGTATCGCCGTTTTTATACAGGGAGCGGTAGCGCACGTTCGTGGTCTTGGGGAACTCGCCGACGGTCTTGACGGCGCCCGGCGCCTGGACGGAAACCGCATAGAGGTTAAGGTCATAGTTGCCATCGGCGTCGTAGGCGAGGAAGTACATGACGTGGCCGTCGAAGAAGCTGGTGTTGATGTTGTAATCGGCGATCTTCTCCAGCTCGCCGCGTGCGATGTCGTAGGCGTGGAGCTTATCGACGCTCACCTCGGAGGTGCCGTCGCCGTTCTTGACGGTCATGGTCTCGGAAAGCTTGAAATATATCTTGCCGTTCCAGCCGTAGGGCTCGAAATTCATGACCTCGGCGTAGGTAAAGTCGGAGTAGAAGGCGTTGAAGCCGCCGTTGACTATCTTGCCGAAGGCGTATCTGTAGCCGGAGACATCCTCGGCGTAGTTGGTGTAAGCCAGCGCGTAGAGGCCGCCGTTATAGAAGCAGTAGGCCTCGACGATGTAGCCGCTGTAGACCGTGCTGACGCGGCCGGAGGAAGGATCGTAGCACAGAAGGGAGCCCTTTGCGCTGCCGGTGTTGCCGCAGCAGAAGTACACCTTGCCGTTGTAAAGACTTATGTTGTTCAGGTATTGGCCGGGATCGGCGGTGTACAGCGTGCGGGTGAGATCCTTGCCGTCGGTGAGGTACAGACCGTAGCGCAGATCGCTCTCGCTCTCGTAGGACCTGTACAGGCAGTAGTACCTGCTGCCTATCTGTACGGCGACGGAGTCGTTTTCAAGGCTTGACTGGAACGCGGCCATGTCGGCGTTTGCCTTTGAGTCGTGCCCCACGCGCTCCGCGGGAAGCAGGAGGCGGGAGATGATCATCGCGATCTGGGCGCGGGTGGTGAGCCTGTCGCCGCCGAAGCTGTAGTCCGACCAGCCGTTGAGAATGCCGGCTGCGTAAAGGGTCTTTACGGAGCTGAGGTACTGAGAGGGGATCTTGCTGATATCGGTGATCGCCCTGTCGCTTATCGCGGGCATATCCTCGGCGCCGATGGTGCGGCTGAATATGTAAGCAAGGTTGTAGCGGTTGATGATAACTCCGTCAAGGTAAACGCCCTTCGGGCAGGCCGAGGGGATCATGTTCCGCGCGGCGCAGTATCTGTAATAGGGGCTGTACCAGTAGTCGCCGTTCCTTACGGTCGTGTCCAGCGCGTTGCCGAAGTAAGCCGCGTGGATGCGGGCGGCGATGACTATGGCCTGAGCCCATGTAACGGTGTTCTCCGGCCTGAAGGTGCCGTCCTGATAGCCAAGCAGGACGCCCTTGTTATAGGAGACCTCAATGCCGGAATAAGCCCAATGATATGAGCTGAGGTCGGTGAAGGTGTGGGTAGTCATGTCGGCAACGTCCTCAAAGACGGCGAGCCCCTCCCCGGGTACGGGCGCGGCGGCGGCTCCCACGGTCAAAAGGCTTGCCAGAACAAGGACTAAAGCCAATATTCTAAAACATTTTTTCATATAGGGACCTCCGGTAAGTTTGAGGTTACAAATCGGTATCATAATTATAGCAGGTTACATAATACTTTGCAATAGAAAATTGTGATTTTTTAGGAGGGTCAGTTTATCTTCTGAGTGACCATGCGGTAGTACTGCCAGCAGTGCAGGCGGCTGATGAGCGCATTCTGCTCCGCGGTGGGGCTTGCGCTGAGCGCTCCGTCCGGAGTCCCGACGACGCCGCTTTTTATGACGGGCAGAGCGCGGCGAAGCTCCGAAAGGAAGCTGAAATAGGGATCCGCGGTCTCGCAGCCGGCCAGCTCCAGGGCGATCTCGCCGAGGAAGCAGGCGCTTATCCTGCCGTCGGCGGGAAGCTCGAGCGCGGAGAACACGGACTGCGCGTCGCGGCCGCTGAGGTATGCGTCGTTTACCCAGACGAGGAAGGGTACGGTGCAGCTGTCGACGAGCTGTTCGGGGGTATCGCCGTCGCCGATGTCGAGCCCCAGCTCGCGGTAGCTCAGGTAGTCCGCGCCGAGGTTCGGCAGATGGTCGCCGAAGAACACGAGGATGTACGGCTCGTCGAGGGCGTTGAGGCGATCTGTCAGCTCGAGCAGCATCTCCGAGGAGCATTTTATGCCGTAGCCGTAAACGGAGAGGTATTCCTCCGCCTCGGGGCTGAGGTCAAGGGAGGTCTGAACTGTCGGTATCTCAAAGCCGTATTTGTCATAGGTATAGGCCTGGTGGTTCTGGATGGTGGTGGCGTAGGTGAAAAGGCTTTCGCCGCCGGCTGTGCGCTCGGAAAGCTCGTCGCAGAGCACGTCGAGGAAGGCCGAGTCGAGCAGGCGGGTCTCCTCGTCGAAGGCCTCGCTGAAAACGCGGCTTTCAATGCCCATGTGGCTCAGGGCGCTGTCGCGGTTATAAAACCAGCTGTCGCCCGGGTGCAGGTAAAGGGTGTCATAGCCGCAGTCGGAAAACGCGGTGGCGGCGCTGGGGATATCCTTGAAAAAGCTGCGCATGGCGGAGTTGCTGGTGCGGTTTATGAGGTTTGTCTGCATTCCGGTCAGAACGTCGAACTCGGTGTTCGCGGTGCCGGCGCCGAAATTGGGAACAACGATCCGGCCCGTTACGGCGTTGGAACTTGAGCAGACCTCGCGCCAGGCTCTCAGTGGGTGCTCTGAGTCGGAATAGGTGAAGGCCTCGTTTTCAAACAGGTCGGAAAAGGCCTCGCACATAATCATGAGCACCTGCGGCCTGTCGCCGTCGGGGGTTTCGGCGGTGTAGCTTTCGATGTCCCGCCCGACCGCCTCCTCGGAGTAGCCCTCGGGCCTGTCCGCGCTGTAAAGGTCGAAGTTATACAGAAAGCAGTAGTTGAAGCCCAGCTCGCTGAAGATGCCCGTCACGTTGTAAACGGAGCTGACGGGGAAGGAGGCGTACAGCTCGCGGTCGCGGTAGAGGGTGAAAAAGCAGCCGAGAAAAACCGCGACGCTCAGCACCGCGCCGACGACGCGGGGCAGGACGGGGCGCTTTTTTGTGCGGCCGAGCCACACGCCGAGCAGTATCATCGCCGCCGAGCTGAGGATTATCAGGGCAAGTACGCCGAAGTGCATATCCAGCCGGTATTCTCCGGTGGCCTGCAGCGCCTCGCGCAGCAGGGCGAAGTCACCCGGGACGAAGGGGTCGTCGCGCCCCTCGACCTTGAGGAGGTTCGCGTAGCTCATCAGGCCGAAAACGAGGTTCGTAACGCCGCCGGATATAAAGCTGTTGGAGCATATGAAGTAGATGACCAGCAGCATGACGGCGACGGGCAGCGCGTTGAGCGCGATGAGCAGCGGGTTTTGCAGCATGAAGCCGAGGCTGTGCCGGAACGAACCGGGCGAGATGAACACGCACATGAGCAGCGTGAAGCCCACGATGGCGATAAGCTCCGCCCAAACGGCCCTGTTATGCAGTTTTACAAGCTTTTCATGGAATTGTGTCATATCTTTTCCTTATAGAATAATGATACCGCAGATCAGGAAAGCGGCAACGCCGATGGCGGCGCCGAGGATGAGTTCGGACGCCGTGTGCCGGCCCAGCTTCAGCGAGGCCCACATTGTCGCCGCGGCGATGAGAGCGTAGGGCGCGATAAAAGCGGGGCCGAAGAAGCGTATCATGCAGACCATGGTGCCTATCGAGCTGCAGGCGTGGCCACTGGCTTTTACCCTGTTGAATTTGTTGACAACGGCGAGCAGCAGAGCGGCGGAGAAATAGGCCGCGGTGATAAACAGAAGCTCTTTGCCCGCGCTGAAAACGAGGGAGCAGATAAACGACAGGGTGTATCCCACGGCGGTGAGGATGAATGCGAGCCTGCGCTGGCCGTCGCGTCCCTGCGCTTTGAGCCGGGGCACGAGAAGCTGTATCGGATAGGCCAGAGTCGGAGCCAGCACCTGAAAGAAGAAAACGGCGGCGAAGAGCCACGGCGCGGCGAAGTCCCTGCCGCCGCGCACAAGGCAGCCGATGAGCAGCAGGCCGACAAAAACCGGCGGAATGGTAAAGACGCGTATTGCTTTTGCGATTTTTTCAGAAGTCTTCATGATCTCATCTGCGAAGATATCGCGGTCACGCTCCCTGCGGAGCGGTTGGGTTTATGTGGGTCTATTATGCTCCATGCCGGCGAAAAAATCAAGGCGTATTGCCGCGCCGCGGGCTTTGACGAAGAGTGTCGCACAAAAAATCAGATAAGGTCTTGACTTGAGCGCGGAGCTGTGGTATTATATATAAGCTCTGAAGAGCAACGGATATCGCGGAGTGGAGCAGTCCGGTAGCTCGTCGGGCTCATAACCCGAAGGTCGTGGGTTCAAATCCCTCCTCCGC
>CALZAG010000095.1 GCA_945613045.1 uncultured Clostridia bacterium
CAATCTGAGACCGGCGATATATTCTTTCCTGTCTGCCTCGGCAAATTCGACCGCTCTTGTGGCCCTTCCGATGAATACAACAAGAAGTCCTGTGGCAAGCGGATCAAGGGTGCCCGAATGTCCTATCCTGCGCTCATGCAGAATACCGCGCAGCTTTCCCACAACATCATGGCTCGTCCAACCCTGAGGCTTGTCGATCAGAATGATGCCGTTCATTAAAGCACCTCTAAAGCTGCTTGAACCAGCATCTCGCGGGTTTCCTCCGGCGATGCGTCTACTGTGCAGCCTGAAGCCATTTTATGGCCGCCGCCGCCGAAACGGGCGCACAAAGCCGAGCAGTCAAAACCCGGGTGTGACCGTGCCGAAACCTTGCATCTGCCCGACGCAAGCTCTCTTATGACGAGACTCAAAACGCAGCCGGCTACCCTGCCCGGTATACCTGCAATATCATCGCAGTCATTTTCGGTCGCGCAGGCTTCCTGCATCATTTGTTCAGTTACGGTCGCGACTACGATTTTTCCGTCGGCATAAAACTTAAGCCCGGAGCAGATGAGCCCCTCAAGGACTATCCTCGCCTTTGATACCTGCCGGAACAGATCGAAATTGAGCTTTTGCACCTGTGCGCCATAGCCAATGAGCACGCTTGCCGCGGCAAAGGTCTCGGCCGTGACATTTGCGTATCTGAAGCAGCCGCAGTCGGTGGAAACAGCCATATACAAAAGGCTTGCTTCTTCGGGGCTTACATTGCCGCAGAGCGCTTTTATGACATCGAGCACGATCTCCCCGCACGACGCCTTGCCTGCGTTTAAAAGCAGCTCATCGGCATAGTTTGAGTTTGAAGGATGATGGTCTATGCACAGCTGCACTCCGCCCTCGAAGCCGCTGCAGAGCATATGCTTTTCCGCAACGTCAACGGCAACGGCACAGTCATAGGCAAAGCTGTCTTCAATGTATGCGGAAACGTACTTATAATACTTTTCAGTGATATCCGGATTATTATATAAGGCCGCTTTCTTACCGTTGCGGCGCAGCGCGGAGCACAGTGCCGCAGCGCTTCCAAGCGTATCGCCGTCAGGACGGACATGGGTCAAAAGCAGGATATTATCCTGCTCTTTGAGCCACTTTGCGCATTCAATAACGTTCATAGCCCTTCCTCTTCCTCATCGTCCCGGATGTCGAGGCTGTTTATGAGCTCATTTATATGAGCGCCGTATTCTATACTGTGGTCTATATCAAAGGTGAGCTCCGGCGTATTACGCAGCTTCAGAGAATTACCGAGCTCCCTTCGCAGCCATCCGGACGCTGATTTAAGACCCTTCTTAAAATCCTTTTCATTCTGCATTCCCATAACGGAAAGCCATATCTTTGAATAGCGCATATCCCCCGTGGTCTCGACCCGGGTCACGCTTATCATGCCCTGATTTACCCTGGGGTCCTTTATCTCACGGAGCAGCTTGCTAATAACAAGCTGTATATCGTCATTGGTTCTTGCAAGTTTATTTGAAGGCATAATTTCCCTCCTCATTTGGCTTTGGGCGGTCAATCAGACCGCCCAATTGAATCATGCTTTAATTTGCTCCATAACAAAGCATTCTATTATATCTCCGACCTTGATATCGTTGAATTTTTCGACCTGCATACCGCATTCATAGCCGTTTGCTACTTCTTTTACGTCGTCCTTGAAGCGGCGCAGGGACGCAAGCTCGCCCTCGTGAACGACGACATTATCGCGCAGAACACGGACAGAGCAGCCGCGCTGGATCTTTCCGTCCTGCACATAACAGCCTGTGACCGTTCCGACTTTGGAGACTTTGTAGGTCTCACGAACCTCGGCGTGGCCGATAATGACCTCCTGGAATTTGGGAGCAAGCATGCCCTTCATGGCGGCCTCGATCTCGTTTATGCAGTCATAGATAACGCGGTACATACGAATATCGACGTTAGCTCTCGCCGCGCTGTCACGCGCAGCGTTATCCGGGCGAACGTTAAAGCCCACAATGATAGCGCCGGAAGTCGCGGCCAGCATCACATCGGACTCATTGATGGCACCTACGCCGCTGTGGATAACTTTTACGCGCACCTCTTCGTTAGTGATCTTCTCAAGAGATGCCTTGACGGCCTCAGCGGAACCCTGAACGTCGGCCTTGACAATAATGTTGAGATTTTTCATCTCACCGGCCTGGATCTGACTGAACAGGTCCTCAAGGCTTACCTTCTTGCTGCTGCCGAAGGCGGCATTCTTCTGCTGGGTCTTGCGCTCTTCAACGAGCTCGCGGGCCATACGCTCATCGTCAACGGCGTTGAAGATATCGCCGGCGCTCGGCACCTCGGACATACCCGATATCTCAACAGGTACGGAGGGACCGGCCTCGGTTATGCGGACGCCCTTGTCGTTTATCATGGTGCGGACACGGCCGACAGCGGTGCCTGCAATAATAATGTCTCCGAGCCTGAGAGTTCCGTTCTGTACGAGAACGGTCATGATCGGGCCGCGGCCCTTGTCGAGCCTTGCCTCAATAACGGTGCCCTTGGCGGCGCGGTTGGGATTTGCCTTGAGCTCCTGCACTTCGGCAAGAATAACAAGGTTCTCAAGCAGATTGTCTATTCCCATGCCGGTCTTGGCGGAGATCGGGCAAACAATAGTGTCGCCGCCCCATTCCTCGGGAACGATGTCATATTCGGTGAGTTGCTGCTTTATGCGCTCGGGATTCGCGCCAACAGTGTCCATCTTGTTTATGGCAACAACGAGGGGTATGCCGGCTGCTTTTGCATGGTTTATGCTCTCAACGGTCTGTGGCATGATGCCGTCGTCAGCGGCGACGACGAGTATCGCAATATCCGTGACCATAGCGCCGCGGGCGCGCATGGAGGTAAACGCCTCATGACCCGGAGTGTCAAGGAAGGTGATCGGACTTCCGTTTATCTCGACTGTATACGCACCGATATGCTGAGTGATACCGCCGGCCTCACCGGAAGCGACGTTTGCATGGCGGATGTAGTCGAGCAGCGACGTCTTACCGTGATCGACGTGTCCCATAACAACGACGACCGGAGCGCGGCCGACAAGATCCTCTTCCTTGTCTTCATGGTCGTCAATGAGACGCTCCTCAACCGTTATGACCACTTCCTTCTCGACCTTGCAGCCGAGCTCCATTGCGACAAGCGCGGCAGTATCATAGTCGATGACGTCGGATACGGATGCGAACACTCCGAGCTTTATGAGCTGCTTTATTACCTCTCCGGCAGTCTTTTTCATGCGTGAAGCAAGCTCTCCGACATTGATCTCGTCCGGTATTGAGACCTTGAGCTGCTGCTTTTTCGCCATCTCAAGCTGCAGCTTCTGCATTTTGTCGCGCTCCTCCTGACGGCGTTTCGCCGAAGCCGCCTGGTTTTGCTGACGCTGCTTCGACTTGTTGACGATCTTTTCCTTGCCGCCTTTGCGGTCACGATCACGGCCTCTTTCACCGGCCATATTGTCGAATTTCTCGTCATACTTTGCTATATTGACGGCTGCGCTGCCACGGGTATCTATAACACGCTTCTCAGCGACCTGTCTCGGAACATGAGGCTTATTCTCCTTTTCCTTCTTTTGAGGAGCGGGTTCCGCCGCTTCGGGCTTTACCGGAGCCTTATCCTTCTTTGCCTCCGCAGCTTTGACCTCAACCTTGGGTGCTGCATTGAATATGTCCGCAATACTTGCCACCTGATTGTGCTGAGTCATATACTCGAATATTATATCAAGCTCCTCGTTTTCAAGAACCTGCATATGATTTTTAGGAGTAGTCGCATAATCGGTCAATATCTGAGTGATCACCTTGGATGTAGAGTTAAAATCCTTAGCTACCTCGTGTACTCTGTATTTAATCATGCTCATGCATTATTCCTCCTCTTGCCTATCCTCTTGTTTTTTTCATGTGACATTCTTTCGCGCCTGCGCCGCTTTTCTCTGTCAAGCTCCGCTGCGATTATTTGAGCGGTCTCATCATATAAACCGGGTGATATCTGCTGAAGTAATTTCAAAAAAGAATCCGCAAATCCCAAATCACAGACAGCCGCCATAGAGCATCCGCTTTTGCCGACATGAGCCGAGATCTCCTCCTTGAGGAAAGGCACGGTTATAAGCGGTATACCCTTTCCGTATACAAATCCTTTGGCGCGGCTTTTGGCATTGTCAGATGCGTCGGACGCCAAAATCAAGAGTTTGGCAGAGCCCGCCCTTGCAGCGGCCCCGGCGTCGGTCTCTCCGATCTGCACCGCGTTTGCCTTGCGCATAAGCCCCAGCAGGTTAAGCGCTTTTTCCCTCATTGTCCCGCCTCCATCTGCTCGGAGAGTGCTTTATACACCTCGTCGGGTATCTGAGCGGAGAAAGCCTTTTCAAGCGCCCTTGCCTTTATCGCCTTTTTCAGACAGTCGGCATTCGGGCAGATATACGCTCCACGGCCCGGAGCCTTGCCCTTAAAATCAAGGCTGATTCCGCCATCCGGAGATTTCACGGCGCGGATAAGCTCGCGCTTGGGTTTCATTTCCCGGCAGCCTAAGCACTGCCTCATGGGTATTTTTTTCTGCACCTCGGCTGCCTCCTTTTACTTATGCCTCGGATTCGGGCTTGATATCTATTTTGTATCCGGTGAGTCTTGCGGCAAGACGCGCGTTCTGACCTTCCTTGCCGATAGCAAGCGATAGCTGGCTGTCCGGAACGATAACACGGCAGCTTTTGCCGTCTTCAAACATTGTCACACTGATGACCTCCGAGGGCGCCAGAGCAGCGGCAATATACTCCTCGGGAATCTCGCTGTATTTAATAATATCTATTTTCTCTCCGCCGAGCTCGTCAACGATGCTCGCAACGCGTCCGCCCTTGGGGCCGACGCAGGAGCCGATGGGGTCAACGTCGGCGTCGGTGGACCACACGGCCATCTTGGTACGGCTGCCGGCTTCGCGGGCAATGGATTTTATCTCGACGGTACCGTCAAATATTTCGGGCACCTCAAGCTCAAACAGGCGCTTGACAAGGCCCGGATGTGTGCGGCTTATAAGGACCTGGGGACCCTTGGCAGAATTTCTGACCTCAACGACATATACCTTTATGCGGTCGCCCTCCTTGAGGGGCTCGGTCTTTATTCTCTCGTTGGGGGCGAGCATTGCCTCGGTATACTCGCTGTTGGAGCTGATGCGGATGGAAACGCTTCCTGTCCTCGGCTCAATGCGGGATACGACGCCGGTGAGTATCTCGTGCTCCTTGGAGGTGAATTCCTCGTAGATGATGCCGCGCTCGGCCTCACGGATACCCTGAATTATGACTTGCTTTGCGGCCTGCGCAGCAATGCGGCCGAATTTCTTGGTTTCAACGGGGACCTTTATCGTATCGCCGAGCTTGGCTCGCTTGGTGATCTTCTTAGCGGCATCAATATCTATCTCAAGCGCCGGATTCTCAACCTTCTCAACAGCGATCTTGTTGACGTACATCTCGATGCGCTTTCTGCTCTCATCAAGCAGTATTTCGACATTGTCAGCGCACTCGGGATTATCGCGGCGAAAAGCAGCCTGCATAGCCTGCTTTATCTTTTCGTACATATACTCTTTGGGTATCCCCTTTTCTTTTTCAAGATCCTCAATTGCGGAAAAGAATTCTGCATTCATTTCAATATACCTCTTTTTCTTTATATGTTAACGTGCAGCTTTACCTGCGCGATCTGTTCTTTCTTCAAAAGCACCGATGAAACGGTCACATCGCCGCCCACATAGGCTTCAAGGGTCCCTACATAGCTCTTTTTACCCTGATAGGGCTGATAGAGCTTTACTTCGATCTCGGAGCCGATATACCGCTCAAAATCAGAGGGTCGCTTGAGTTCGCGCTCAGCTCCGGCTGAACCCACTTCAAATACATAGCTGTCCGGTATCGGATCTGCCTCGTCAAGAATGGGGTCGAGCCTGCGGCTTATGCGTTCGCAGTCGTCTATTCCGACGCCGCCGTCCTTATCAATAAGCACTCTCAGATACCACGAGCCCGCCTCGCGGACATACTCCACTGCCCAGAGCTCGCAGCCCTCGTCTTCAACCACCGGCTTTGCCAGTGCTTCGACCTTTTCAGTTATTTTGCTCATTATTTACTCCTGATTTTTGTAAAAAGTGAAATGCTCAACAAAAAGAG
>CALZAG010000096.1 GCA_945613045.1 uncultured Clostridia bacterium
GACGAAAAAAGCAGCCCCGTAAGGACTGCTTTTTTCGCTTATTTGTAATCGTGAGCGTTCTGCAGGACCATTTCCTTGACCTTCAGAAGTCTGACCTTGGTGGAGTTTTCGTTCTCCTCAAGCTTCATGGAGATGTACTTGATATTAGTCTCAAGCTCGGGGATCATGACATACTCAAGCGCGTTTACCCTGCGGCGGGTCTTCTCGATCTCCTCAGCAAGAAGCTGCATGGTCTTTTCAACCTGCGCAAGCTGAAGCATATCCTCGAACACCTTTGCCATCTGGCTGAGCGCGTCGTCGAGCTCGCCGGAGGTCTGCGCAAAGCCGTAGGGATAGATCTCGGAGGGGTCGTTGTTCTTGGTTTTGAAGGAGTACTGGGGCACGTTGACGCTCATGATGTTCTTGAACTCCATGCCCAGCTCAACGCTCTGGCGCGGGTACAGCAGCGCCTGCTCCAGCATCTCAGGGCTCATGATCGCGCTGGCCACCTGCAGCGAAGCGAAAGCCTCCGTCAGGCCGCGCTCGACGCGCTCGCGAAGCTGCTTGTTGAGCTTTACCACGTCCAGGAACTGGCGCATGAGCTCATCGCGCTTATCCTTCATGAGCTTGTGGCCGCGGCGGGCGGTCTTGAGCCTGCCCTTGAGCTGCTTGAGCATCATTCTGGTGGGAGCTATAGTGGTGCTTGCCATAAAGCTTCCCCCTTACTTCATGTATTTCTCGATCAGCTCGGGTTTTATACGCTTCAGCTCTGCTCTGGGCAGGATGCTCAGCAGCTTCCAGCCGAGGTCGAGGGTT
The DNA here is from genome assembly GCA_945613045.1 of uncultured Clostridia bacterium. Classification (GTDB taxonomy): domain Bacteria; phylum Bacillota; class Clostridia; order Oscillospirales; family Oscillospiraceae; genus F23-B02. The sequence goes on from CALZAG010000096.1 coordinate 796, forward strand.
TCCTGAATGCTGCGGTTGGTCGTATTGCCCTGATTGACGTACTGCTTTTCAAACTCGTCGGCGAATTTTGCAAACAGCTTGTCATCGTCGGACAGCGCGGCCTCGCCGAGGATGGTCATGAGCTCCTTCGCGTCCTTGCCGCGGGAATATGCGGCGAAGAGCTGGTTCATGGTTCCGGCGTGGTCCTCGCGGGTCTTGCCCTCGCCGATGCCCTTATCCTTCAGTCGGCTCAGCGACGGCAGAACGTCCACGGGCGGCACGATGCCCTTGCGGTGCAGGTCGCGGCTGAGGATGATCTGACCCTCGGTGATATAGCCGGTAAGGTCGGGGATCGGGTGGGTCTTGTCGTCCTCGGGCATGGTGAGGATGGGGATCATGGTAATGGAGCCCTTGCAGCCTATGCGGCGGCCTGCGCGCTCGTACATGGTGGCAAGGTCGGTGTACAGGTAGCCGGGATAGCCGCGGCGGCCGGGGACCTCCTTCTTTGCGGCGGAGACCTCGCGCAGGGCTTCGGCGTAGTTGGTGATGTCCGTTATGATGACGAGCACCTGCATATCCTTCTCAAACGCAAGGTACTCGGCAGCCGTCAGAGCCATACGCGGAGTCGCGATACGCTCGACTGCGGGGTCGTTGGCAAGGTTTGAGAACACGACGGTACGGTCGATGGCGCCGGTGCGCTTGAAGTCCTCGATAAAGTACTCGGACTCCTCAAAGGTGATGCCGACCGCCGCGAACACGACCGCGAAGTTCTCGCCGTCGCCAAGCACCTTCGCCTGACGGGCTATCTGCGCCGCCAGCGCCGCGTGGGGCAGGCCGGAGGCGGAGAATATGGGCAGCTTCTGGCCTCTTACGAGGGTGTTCAGGCCGTCGATGGTGGAAACGCCGGTCTGGATAAACTCGGCGGGGTATGCGCGGGCGGCGGGGTTCATGGGCATACCGTTAATATCGCGGTAAGCCTCGGCAAGAAGCTCAGGACCGCCGTCGATGGGTCTGCCCATGCCGTTGAAGACGCGGCCGAGCATATCCTCGGACACGGCCAGCTCCAGCGGATGGCCGAGGAAGCGCACCTTCGACTGAGCAAGGTTGATGCCCTGCGCGGACTCGAAAAGCTGAACGACGGCCTTGTCGCCCTCGACCTCGAGGACCTTGCCGCGGCGCAGCTCGCCGCTGGGCAGTTCGATCTCGGCCAGCTCGTCGTATGTGACGCCCTCGACCTGCTCGACCACCATCAGGGGGCTGGCGACTTCTCTGATAGTCTTATAATCCTTTATCATGCGTCCTCGCCTCCTTCGATAATCGCATCGATCTCTTTCTTCATATCGGCAAGTATCCCGGCGTACTCTTCCTTATACCTATCGGGCGCCGCCATTTTGGCGCGGCCGATCCTGGCCTTGGACGGGATGGCGAAAAGCGCCTTCATATCCGCGCCCTTTTCAAGAGCCGCGCGGCTCATTTCGTCAAAGGAGAGTATGAGATCCATGAGCTCAAACTGCTTGCCGTAGGAGGAGTATGCGTCCTCGTCAACGAACGCGTTCTGCTGCAGGAAGTCCTCACGCAGCATTTTCGCCGTCTCCATTGTCAGGCGGTCGGCGGCGCCCAGAGCGTCCTGACCGACCAGGCGCACGATCTCCTGCAGCTCGTTTTCCTCCTGCAGGATGTGCATCGCCTTGTCGCGGTTTGTCATGTATTTCGGACCGAACTCCTTGCTGTACCAGGGTGCGAGAGTATCAAGATACAGCGAGTACGAGGTCAGCCAGTTTATCGCGGGGAAGTGGCGGGCGTAGGCCAGAGAGGAGTCCAGAGCCCAGAAGACCTTGACTATTCTCATGGTCGCCTGCGAAACGGGCTCGGAGATATCGCCGCCCGGGGGCGAGACCGCGCCGATGGCGGTGACTGAGCCCTGACGGCCGTCCGCGCCGAGGCACTCGACACAGCCGGCTCGCTCGTAAAACTGCGCGATACGCGAGGCGAGGTAGGCGGGGTAGCCCTCTTCGCCGGGCATCTCCTCCAGTCGGCCGGACATCTCACGCAGAGCCTCGGCCCAGCGGGAGGTCGAGTCTGCAAGGACAGCCACGTCATAGCCCATGTCGCGGAAATATTCCGCGATGGTTATGCCCGTGTAAATGGACGCCTCGCGGGCCGCGACGGGCATATCGGAGGTGTTCGCAATAAGCACGGTGCGCTTCATGAGAGGCTCGCCGTTTCGGGGGTCTGTCAGCTCAGGGAACTCCATGAGAACGTCGGTCATCTCATTGCCGCGCTCGCCGCAGCCGATGTAAACGACGATATCGACGTCCGACCACTTGGCAAGCTGATGCTGAACGACGGTCTTGCCCGAACCGAAGGGACCGGGAACGGCGGCCGTGCCGCCCTTTGCGATGGGGAACAGAGTATCGATGATACGCTGACCCGAGTTCATGGGACGTGAGGGGACGAATTTTCTGGCATAAGGTCTGTTTATACGAACAGGCCAGCGCTGCATCATGCTCAGCTCGTGCTTAACGCCCTTTTCGTCCTCAAGCACCGCGACGGTATCAGTCACGGTGAAGCTGCCCTCTTCCACGGACAGCAGGGTGCCGCTCAGTCCGGGGGGCACCATTATCTTATGGGAGATCGCGCTGGTCTCCTGCACGGTGCCGATAACGTCGCCGCCGGAGAGCTTATCCCCCGCCTTAGCGGTGGGTACGAAGTCCCATTTTTTGCTGCGGTTGAGCGCGGGAACGTCGGTGCCGCGGCTGATGCTCGCGCCGGACATCTCGCGTATCTCGGGCAGGGGGCGCTGGATGCCGTCATAGATATTCTCCAACATGCCGGGCCCGAGCTCAACGGACATGGGCATGCCCGTTGTCTCGACCACCGCGCCGGGGCCGAGGCCGGAGGTCTCCTCATAAACCTGAATGGATGCCTTATCTCCGCTCATGTTAAGTATCTCGCCTATAAGTCTCTGGGAGCCCACGCGCACAACGTCGGACACGTTCGCGTCGCTCAGGCCCTCCGCAACCACAAGCGGCCCAGAAACTTTGATGATAGTTCCGCTCATACAGATACCTTTCTTTCCTAATTATTTTCAAGAATGTTCGTGCCGATCGCGCGCTCGACCGCATCGTTGAGCGCCGTAAGGCCGAGGCCGAGACTGCCCTCTCTGCCGGGGATAAGGATTATCGCGGGCTTGGGGCTGTCCTTAAACTTATCGATCTCCTGACTGAGCTCCGCGGCAAGGCCCTCTTCGATGTAGATTATGGCCACATCATCCCTGCTGCGGGTCAGCGTGCGGAGCGCCTGCTTGGCCTCCGCCGCGTCAGACACGGGGCAGACCTCAAGGCCCAGAGCCGTGAAGCCCATGACGGTCTCCCGACCGCCGATGACAGCAATTTTAAGCATAAAACTCACGCAGCCTTTCGCGGATAGTGTCGGGCGCTATGCCCGCAAGGAAGCCTGTCAGTATCATCCGCACCGCGGTGATCTCGCCCTCCACAGCCGCAAGATACGCTATGACCGGAGCCTCGCCGAAGGCAACGAGCCGCGCCCTGGTGAGATAAGCTGTCACCGCATTGTCGCAGGCAAGCTCAAAATCCGTCATCCTGCCGCCCTTTGCCGCTTCCGCGCCCAGCGCGGCCGCCTCGGCGAGCAGGGTGTTTGTAAACAGCGCCGCCAACGTCTCGCCGGAGCTTGAAGAAGCCGCTATGCGGCCGGCGTCGATACCGCCGCCGGGCACCAGCGCAAGCTTCAGGAAATCCAGGTCCTTGCCCATGCGCATGGTGCGCACCGCGCTTCTGAGGTTCGCGCTGTCGATCAATATACGGGCATAGCCTGTGAGGAAATCGCTGTCCAGCTCCCGGGCCGCCTTCAGCAGCTCCGTGAAATACGCCTTATCCAGCGCAAAATCCGCAAGCTGGGGGTTTGCCGTCCTCGCCAGAACGCTTTTGGCCTGCACGATGGCGTCCGCCAGCACTGGCGGGACGCCGGTGAATTTTTCCTCGGTGAAGCTCTTTATGAGCGTCTGCACCGGAACTCTGCCGGAGGAGCTCAGAAGGTCCTCGCGCTCGAGAGCCGCCGCCTCGGCCTTAATAAGGGTCTTGGCGTTGTGGTAATCGTACTTCATACGAAATACCTCGACGGTCTCGGGGTTGGGCGACATACGCGCAAGCTCCGCGAAAATTTCCGCTCTTCGCTCGGCAAGGGCGTTATCAACCTGCTTCGCATTCATGCCGGAGTAATCCTCATAGCCGCAGTCTGCAAGCATTTTCGCCGCCTCGTCGAAGGAGGCCGTGTCTATCATGCGTTCGGCCTTTTCGCGGGTGAGCATCTTCGCCTCTCTTGCTCTGAGCATGGCCGAGAGATACAGATACTTCTCTCTGACACACTTTTTATTTGACAATTTGTTCCCTCCCTTTTCGGGATGTACGCCGCTTAAGGCGTCATTCAAACAGCACTGCCGCCACTTGGGCCGACAGGCTGCCGCGCTGCTGCTCGATAAGGGTCTCCACGGCACAGTTGACCTCTATGCCGCCGTGGCGGAGGATAAGGCCGCCTGCTATATCCGCGGTATCCTCGCTGAGGGTGAGGCCTCCGTGTATACCCTTTGCAGTCAGCAGTTCATTTGCCGCCTTGCAGACCGCCTTACCGTATTCGGCCTTGTCACGCGCGTTGAGAAGCAGCTCCTCCGTTCCGCTCGAGGCGGCCTCGGCGGCCATTTTCGCAAGGAATGCGACATATTCCTCACCGGGAAGACCGGCAAGCTCGCTGCGCGCGGCTTCGAATACGGCGGCTACCATCTCCTGCTTCAGGGCGAGGACACTTTTTTTGGCTTCCATCTCCGCCATGCGCTTTTGACGGGCAACAAGGTCTTCACACTCGGCCTTGCCCTCGTCGACAAGTCTTTTATGTTCCGTGAGCGCGGTCTTGAAGTACGAGGCGCGGATCTGCTGCGCCTCTTCGGCGGCCTTTGCGAGAACGGTCTGAGCCTCGGCTTTGGCCTCGGCTTCGATATGCGCTATTATTCTTTCAGTACCTTTCATTGTAAAGTCCTGCCTTCTTGTCTATATTTCCGATATAAATCAGATGAACAGCAGCATCATCATGGATGCAAGCAGAGACAGGATGGCGTAGAACTCAACGGTGATGCAGAGGATCATGCCCTTTGCCCAGTGATCGGGATTCTTTGCAAGAAGGTTAACGGATGCAGCGGCGACCTTGCCCTGCGCGATAGCGGACACGAGACCGCCGATGGCGATGGGCAGGCAGGCTGCGAAGTAGCGGCAGCCGTCAACGAAGCTGAGGTTTAGGCCGCTGCCGTCGAGCAG
>CALZAG010000097.1 GCA_945613045.1 uncultured Clostridia bacterium
GGTGACCGCAGGCAGGGAGCCGTATGGCTGGTCCTTGCAGAATATCGCGACGCGGTTTCCGTTTGTGAGGGTGCCTCCGTTGGCGTCGAGTATCGTGTATACGAAATGGGTGTTTTCAGTGCTGTAATTGCCGTAGAGGAAGATCTCGGCCTCGTTTATGCGCCTTTTGACAAGTCCGGGAAGTATCTCGCCATTGGCGGAGCTGAGCACGCCGAAGGCATCGGCGATCTCCTGGTCGGGCAGAGGATTGCCGTTTGAATCCTTAAAGCCGGACTTGACGTACTTTGAAAGCCGCCATGTGTCGTAGTAGCTGACCCAGTATGCGCCGAAGTTGTATGTAATGCTGACGAGCGCGTCAAATTCATACTGATTCAGATTGAGCCCGTACTGATCGTTCCAGCCGTTGACCGCGTCCTCAAAGACCTTTATGTCGTTATCGAACAGATCATCGGCCTGCTCGGCGCTTATTGTCATTCCCTCATATACGTCCGGGCCGGAATGACCCCAGCCGATTGTCCAGTTGCTTTCGCCCGGAAGCTTGTACGCCGTGAGTCGGCAGCCCTCGTAGTTTTTGATGGTGAGCTTTACTTCGTCGCTGGCCTTCATGTCGCTGCCGGCCGCGGCAGACATTGGGAAAAGCGTCAGCAGCATTACCAGCACAAGCAGTATCGATATGTATCGCTTCATGCAGATATCTTCTCCTAACTTTTTCTTCGGCATAGGGGAGCCCATATGCCTGTGACATTATGTGAAAAAAAGATTGAAAATGCGGGAAACATACTATGGTGAGCATTTTATCAAAAAAACCTTGAAAAATCAAGGATTTTTATGTAGATGGCAATATGTGCTGAAAAACCGGCGCGGATCCGGGGCGCGCCGAGAGCAAAAATCGCCCAAATATGCGGCAGAAAAAACGCTTCATTTGTCGCAGCCGCTTATTGACAGATCAAACTGGATATTATAAAATTTTATATTGTTTTGTGCGCTTTATCGCGCTTATCATAATGAACGGAGCTGATTTCAATGCGGGATTACGGCAAGGAATTTGCGGAAAGAGTGAGCTTTATAAGGCAATTGGTTGCCGACAGCGGCGTTGACGGGATAGTGTTCGGCAACTCCGGCGGCAAGGACTCCGCCCTTGTGGGCATACTGTGCAAATTTGCCTGCGAGAATACGGTGGGTATCATGATGCCCTGCGCCTCGAAGCGCAACTTCGAGCAGGATATGAACGACGCGAAGGAGCTGGCGGAGCATTTCGGCATTGAGAGCAGAGTGATAGACCTCACCGATGTGCGCCAGGCCGAGATTGAAAGGCTTCAGGGCATAACCACCCTCACGAACGCGGCGGTGAACAATATAGCGCCCCGCCTGCGCATGACGACCCTGTACGCCGTGGCGGCGAGCGAATACCGCCTTGTCGCGGGCACAGGCAACCGCAGCGAGCGGTACATGGGCTACTTCACAAAGTGGGGCGACGGAGCCTGCGACTTTAACCCCATCTCCGACCTTACCGCCACCGAGATCATCGAATTTCTCAAGTGGCTCACCGCCCCCGGCTGCATAATAAACAAGGCCCCCTCCGCGGGTCTGTTTGACGGACAGACCGACGAGGACGAGATGGGCGTCACCTACAACGCGATAGACGCCTATATAACCACCGGAGAGGTCTCCGAGCGGGACAAGAAGATAATCGACCGCTTCCACCGGAACAGCGGTCACAAGAGAACGGGCATCACCGTATTTAAGGAAATAAATGAGTAATCACGAATTTTACGAAAACCCCCTGTGCGGGAGGTATGCCGGAGAGGAGATGCAGAGGCTCTTTTCCGATGACTTCAAGTTTTCCACATGGCGCAGGCTGTGGATAGCCCTTGCCGAGAGCGAAAAGGAGCTGGGGCTTGATATAAGCGACGGGCAGATAGAGCAGATGAAGGCGCATATAACGGACATCGACTACGACAGAGCCGCCGCGCATGAGCGCGAGGTGCGCCACGACGTCATGGCCCATGTGCTGACCTTCGGCGAGTGCTGCCCCGAGGCAAGACCGATAATCCACCTCGGCGCGACGAGCTGCTACGTCGGCGACAATACGGACATCATCCGTATGCGCGAGGCGCTGCTTTTAGTCCGCCGCCAGCTCGTCAACGCGATAAACGAGCTGAAAAAGTTCGCTCAGAAGTACAAGTCCGTGCCGACCCTCGCTTACACGCACTTTCAGGCCGCCCAGCCGACCACCGTGGGCAAGCGCGCAACGCTCTGGGCCTACGACCTTGTAAACGACCTTGAGCAGCTTGATTTCCAGCTCGGCAGGCTTGAGCTTCTGGGCTGCAAGGGCACCACCGGCACCGGCGCGAGCTTTCTTGAGCTGTTTGACGGCGACGAGGGCAAGGTCGAGGAGCTTGAACGGCTCATAGCCGCGAAAATGGGCTTTTCAAAGTGCGCGCCCGTCAGCGGCCAGACCTATTCGAGAAAATGCGATTTTGCAGTTTTGCAGGTGCTGTCGGGCATAGCGCAGAGCGCCTCGAAGTTTTCGAGCGACGTCAGGCTGCTGTCGCACCTCAAGGAGGTCGACGAGCCCTTCGCCTCGAAGCAGATAGGCTCCTCGGCGATGGCGTATAAGCGAAACCCCATGCGCAGCGAGCGCATCGCGTCGCTGGCGCGGTTTGTCATAAACGACGTGCAGAACGCGGCCTTCACCGCGGCCTCGCAGTGGCTCGAGCGCACGCTGGATGACTCCGCCAACCGCCGTCTCAGCATCCCCGAGGCCTTCCTCGCCGTGGACGGTATAATGAATCTGTATATAAACGTCATTTCGGGGCTGAGGGTGTATCCCGCCGTGGCGCAGAAGCACCTGCTCGAGGAGCTTCCGTTCATGGCGAGCGAGAATATCCTTATGTACTGCGTAAAGCACAAGGGAGCCGACCGCCAGACCCTGCATGAGCGCATAAGAGTTCATTCAGTCGCCGCCGCCGAGCAGGTGAAGCTGCACGGCGCGGAAAACGACCTGCTCGAGCGCATCATGACGGACGAGGCCTTCGGTCTTACGGAGGAGGAGCTTAAAAAGCTCTGCGCTCCCGAGACCTTCACCGGCATGGCCGGGCATCAGACCGAGAAATTCATAAAAGAGTATTTGGATCCTGTCATCGAGAAAAACGGCGAGCTGCTGGGACTCGAGGCAAGCGTAAATGTGTAAAGGAGCAAAGAAATGTTAACTGCAATCGTAGGAACAAACTGGGGCGACGAGGGAAAGGGCCGCATGGTCGACCTGCTCTCGGAAAAGTATGATATCGTCGTCCGCTATCAGGGCGGCAATAACGCGGGACACACCGTCGTCAACGACAAGGGCAGGTTCATACTCAACCTGCTGCCCTCCGGCATCCTGCGCGACGGGACCGTGAACGTCCTCGGCGCCGGTATAGTCATCGACCTTGAGCACCTGACAAACGAGGTCGCGCGTCTGCGCGAGGGCGGCATTGAGATAAGCCCCGCGAACCTTAAAATAAGCGACCGCGCGACCATATGCATGCCCTATCACAAGCTCCTTGACGGTCTCGAGGAGGACCGTCTCGGCGACAAGAAATTCGGCTCGACCCGCCGCGGCATATCCCCCGTGTACTCGGACAAGTACATGAAGAAAGCGCTGCGCATGGGCGACCTGAGAAACCTTTCAAAGATCCGCCAGCGCATCGCTGATATCATCGAGTGGAAAAACCTCACGGTCGAGCGCGGCTATGGCCATGAGCCCGTGCAGACCGACGATATCATGAACTGGCTCGAGACCTACGGCCTGCCCTTTGTTGACTATGTGTGCGATACCACCGCGTATCTGACCGAATCCGTCAAGGACGGCAAGTCCGTCATGTTCGAGGCTCAGCTCGGCGCCCTGCGCGATATCGACTTCGGCATTTACCCCTACACCTCCGCTTCGACCACTCTGGCGGCCTACGCGCCCATCGGCTCCGGCGTTCCCCAGCTCAAGCTCGACGAGAGCATAGGCATCATGAAGGCCTATTCAAGCTGCGTCGGCGAGGGCCCGTTCACCTGCGAGCTGTTCGGCGACGAGGCCCACGCGCTGCGCGAGGCCGGCGGCGAATACGGCGCGGCTACCGGCAGACCCCGCAGAGTAGGCGGCTTTGACGTAGTCGCCTCCCGCTACGGAGCGATGATGCAGGGCTGCACCTGCATCGCCCTGACGAAGCTCGACGTTATGAGCTATATGGATAAGATCCCCGTCTGCGTCGCTTACGAGGTCGACGGAAAGCGCATCGACTATTTCCCCAGCGACATTGAGGAGCTTGAGCGCGCGAAGCCCGTTTATGAGTACGTCGAGGGCTTCGGCTGCGATATCTCCGGCTGCCGCAGGCCGGAGGATCTGCCCAGGGCGGCGTATGACTATATCAAATATATCGAGCAGGCAGTGGGCTGCCCCATCAAGTACGTCTCCGTCAGTGCCGAGCGCGACGGATGCATAGAGATGTTTTAACAGGGAGGATAAGGAATGCAGAACCAGCGTGTATTGGTGCTGGACTTCGGCGGTCAGTACAATCAGCTTATCGCAAGAAGAGTCCGCGAGTGCAATGTCTACTGTGAGGTAAAGCCCCACAGCATGAGCATTGAGGAGATAAGGGCCTACGCACCCATCGGCATCATCTTCACCGGCGGTCCCCAGAGCGTCTACGCCGAGGGCTCGCCCCAGGTCGATCCGGAGATCTTCCGCCTGGGCGTTCCGATCCTTGGCATCTGCTACGGCTGCCAGCTCATGGCTCACTATCTGGGCGGCGAGGTCACCGCCGCACAGAGCGATACCGCCCGCGAATACGGCAAAACACCGACGTGGTTCGATACCGGCTGCCGCCTGTTCAAGGGCATCCCCGAGCAGAGCGTGACATGGATGAGCCACGGCGATTATATGGCAAAGGTGCCTGAGAGCTTCAGTCTCGTGGCTCACAGCGCCGCCTGCCCCACCGTCGGAATCTGCGACGAAAGCCGCGGCTTTTACGGTGTGCAGTTCCACCCCGAGGTGAACCATACAGAGTACGGTCAGGCGATGCTGCGCAACTTCCTGTACGAGGTCTGCGGCGCGGCCGGCGACTGGACGATGGGCGACTTTATGCGTTCGTCGATAGAGGAGATACGCGCAAAGGTCGGCAGCGGCAAGGTACTGCTTGCGCTGTCCGGCGGCGTCGATTCCTCCGTCGCGGCGGCTCTGCTTGCCGAGGCCGTCGGCAGTCAGCTCACCTGTATTTTCGTCGACCACGGCCTCATGCGCAAGAATGAGGGCGACGAGGTCGAGGCGGCCTTCAAGAACTGGGACATCAATTTCGTCCGTGTCGACGCCGAGGAGCGCTTTCTCACGAAGCTTGCCGGCGTGTCCGATCCGGAGACCAAGCGCAAGATCATCGGCGAGGAGTTCATCCGCGTGTTCGAGGACGAGGGCAGAAAGATAGGCTCAGTGGACTACCTTGTCCAGGGCACCATCTATCCTGACGTAATCGAATCCGGCACCAACGTCGCCGCCGTCATCAAGAGCCACCATAACGTCGGCGGCCTGCCTGACTGTGTGGACTTCAAGGAGATCATCGAGCCTCTGCGCCTGCTGTTCAAGGACGAGGTGCGCGCGCTCGGCAGGGAGCTGGGCCTGCCCGATTACCTTGTGATGCGCCAGCCCTTCCCGGGCCCGGGTCTTGCCATCCGCGTGATAGGCGATATCACCAAGGAGAAGCTGGATATCCTCCGCGACGCCGACTTCATCTTCCGCGAGGAGATCGCAAAGGCGCATCTTGAGGGCACGATGAACCAGTATTTCGCGGTGCTGACCAATATGCGCTCCGTCGGCGTCATGGGCGACGGCAGGACGTATGATTATACTCTCGCCCTCCGCAGCGTCACCACCACGGACTTCATGACCGCCGACTGGGCAAGAATCCCGTACGAGGTGCTCGATAAAGTGTCCGTGCGCATCGTCAACGAGGTCAAGGGCATAAACCGCATAGTTTACGACATAACCTCCAAACCGCCGGCAACAATAGAGTGGGAATGATTCAGATGATGAAAGCCCGCATTCACTGGACTTTTTGAGGATC
>CALZAG010000098.1 GCA_945613045.1 uncultured Clostridia bacterium
CGGTTATAATGCCTTCTGTGGTGAGGTCGACGCCCTCAATAACGGAGATGGGCGGAATATCCGGATCAGGTGATGTGGGATTTGTCTGCACGGGTACTCCCAGATACTCAGCGGCGATCTTTGCCGTTGTGCCGCCGCAGACGACGTGCTTGCCCTCCTTGGCGAAAAACAGGGCCATCATGCGGTGGTTGTCGCTCATATCCTCCGGCGGGCCGATCGCGATGTTCACGGTCTGCCGCTGCCGTATCTTGATAACGCAGGCTGTGGCGTCGTCAAAGGGCTTTCCTCCGTAGAGCTTGTTGGTCTCCTCGACTATTATCGAGGTCAGCAGCTTCGCTGTAAGCTCTGCGCGGCTGAGTGGCTCGAGAAATTCAATGAGCTTGTCGCGGCTCCAGTCATTGTTGAGAACTCCGTCCTCGCTTGCGTAGAGGATGCCGTCGCTCATGGCGACAAAAATGTCACCGTCTGCCAGTTCGACCGTGGAGCGGTAGATAGTTTTTTCGCCTATCGTCATGGTCGTCAGCGGGAATTCGTAATGAACGCCGTTGCGCAGCATGATGACACTGGGGTTTTCGTACTGGATAATGTCGGCGTGCATGTTGTCCACGAGCCTTATGATCGTAAAGGTAGAAAATGCACTTTTTCGTTCGGAGCATATAGGCAGAGTGGCGGCTATGGTTTCAACGGCGTCGCGGATATCGAGCCCTGCCGCCAGCATGGTCGATATTATCTTTGACGTCAGGGTGGATAAAATACTTGCCTTGACGCCGCTGCCGAGACCGTCGGCAAGAACTATGATGGAGGAATCGTCGTTTTCAACGATCTCCACATGATCTCCGCAGAGCTGCTCGCCATAGTGGTTTATGCTCATATAGCCTATTTCGCTGCAAAGATTATTCTTCTTCAAGGCTCAACGACTCCTTAAGTCTGGTCAATGCGATCTTGGTTTCCGCGGTGGTCTCGCCGAGCAGGGAGGCAATCTCCTGGACGATCCGCATTTGTTTTTCAATAACGTCGTTCGTTATCTCAGCGGTCTTGCGGCTTATGGTCTTGCGCCGCATGGCCTCCTCTTCCTCTTCGGTGACGTCAGTGATTATATCTATGAGGATCTTGGTGGAGCGGTCATAAACAATGGTCTGCTCGAAATAGCGGTCGTAGTCGGAAAAATATCCGCGAAGCTTTTTGACCGGTTTTCCCGTTTCAAGAGCGGTAAAAAAGGGCGTGGTATCGAGGACTCTGACAACGCTGTCGCCCAGTATATCGGATTCATGGTTTATGTTAAGCATCTGCATTGCGGTGCGGTTTAATTGCTGCACCTCAAGATCCTCATTGACAACGACAACGCCGCTGGGCATATTGTTGAGAATCTTGTTGCTGAAGCGCTCAGCCTTATCCATTATAAAGGGCAGGCACATGCTGTAATCAGCGGTGCCGCGGTAAATGGCTATCGCCTTGTCGCGGCAGGTGTCATACCCGCAGCTTCCGCAGTTGAGCTCGTCGCCGCGGGAGTTCTTGCCGAGCTTGGCGAGGATAGCCTTGATCTCGTCCTCATTAGGCGTGCGCTTACGGACGGGAGTTCCGATGTGTTGTACGGCGAGAGAACCGGAATCGGGCTGAGGAACGTCGAAATCCTCCTTGCCGACGTTTTTAAGGACAGAGCAGATATGCCTGATGGGTGAGTTTATGTACTTTTCCATGATGGGCCCGTCTATGCAGCTTCCGTCGCAGAGCGCCATCTCGATAAAGCACTTGTGGATATTGCCGTTCTGAATATCGTTCAGGGCATTCATGCAGCTTTTGGGGCCGTTTGTGGATATGAACTGATACCCGTTGTCAGGCAGATCCATGCAGCGCAGAATTCCGCCGGTGACGGGGAAGCTGCGCGCCCGGCCTGGAAAGCTTTCGCCGAATTCGGGCTCTATCTCAATGTTCTCGGCAATGCGCATCTGGTCGAATTCCTCAAAAGTGAGAACGGCGTCCACACAGGTGCCAATGGCCTCCTCTTTTTTTGAGACGCAGGGACCGATGAAAACGACTTTCGCGTCGGGAATACGGCGCTTTATATCCATGGCGTGGGCCACCATGGGCGAAACGACCGGCGACAGAAAACGTCTGAGGTCGGGAAAATGCTTCTCAACAAGAAGATTGACCGAGGGACAGGACGAGGTGATGATAACATCCTGAGCCTGCTCGCGTATCTGCCTTTCATATTCACGCTTGACTATCGTGGCTCCGATCGCGGTCTCCTCCGCGTCGGAGAAGCCAAGCTCCTTCAGGGCCTTGCGTATGGAGTTTATACCGCAGTCGTTCCAGCAGGCGTAGAAAGAGGGGGCTACGCTGGCGATGACCGGAGCATTGCCCTGAAGCATTACGCGGACCCTCTCGGTGTCGTCAACTATCTCTTTTGCATCCTGAGGACAAACAACAAAGCACTGGCCGCAGAGTATACACTCATCGCTGATTATGTGAGCCTGATGCCCCGTGAAGCGGATCGCCTTGACAGGACATCTGCGTATACATCTGTGGCAGTTTTTGCAGTTGGACTTTTTCAGCTTCAGTACGCTCTGCATGGGAAGACCTCCCTTTATCAATTGCTCTTTAACAAATTATATTGTAGCATAAAGGAATACTTGCGACAAGAAGAAATGGCGTGTATAATTAGAAAAAATGTAAAAACGGAGACTGAATATGCTTCAGGAAGCGATAATAACAAAAATCAGGGAAGACGGTCTGGCGGAGGTCGTTGTAGAGCGGCTCGGAATATGCGGCGGAGACTGCAATGGCTGCAAGGAGTGCAGGTATGAGCACCTTATGAAGTCGCTCGTGCAAAACCCTATCGGCGCCGGACGCGGCCAGCATGTGATGATAGAGACCCCGACCTCAGGAGTCGTTAAGGGCGCTTTCGCGATATATGTCCTGCCAATAGTAATGCTTATAGCCGGCTACCTCATAGCCGCCGCGCTCGCTCTGTCCGAGGGCATATGCATAGCGGCGGCCTTCGGCGCGGCTGTGCTGGGTGTGCTTATTGCGATGCTCATAAGCAAGAAACGCCATGCGGCGGACCCCACGCCGACAAAAATTGTGAGTGTGATCGAGAAAGATGAATAATACAACCTATAATTCAAAAGCTGCAGCGGTAGTTAAAAAAGCGTTCTTCCTGCTGACAGTACTCATACTTTTAACAGGCCTCGTAACCACGCTTTTTATGCCGGACGAGATCAATTCGTATGAAAACAGATATGCAAACAAGGTGCCGCCGCTGACGGCCGGTTCATATATTGACGGAAGCTTTCAGGACGGTATGGAAAATGCGCTTTCTGACCAGATACAGTTTGCAAAGCTCGCCAAGAGATCGTATAACCTGGCAAATGCATTGGTTGAAGCCCCGATAATCAGAACGCTCGAGGACCATGTTCAGCACTATGTTTATTCAAACGGTGCCAAGTTCTATAAGGGAAAGCTGCTGTTTAACCAGTATGACCTTTCGGCTGTAAAAGACAATATGGTGGCTAAGGCAGAGAACATTAATTCAGCGGCTGCGGCGCATCCGGATGTGGAGTTCTATGCATATTATATTGAAAAGGACACGGACATTGACTTTTTAAGCGGCAGCAAAATCAACGCGTCAGACTATATGCTGTCTATGCTGAACTTACCGGAGGAGAACAAAGGCTGCTTCAGAATAAATAATTTTGAAGAATTTGATGAGTATTTTTATGATACAGATCATCATTGGAACTACAAAGGCTCCTACCGCGGGTATAAGCAGATACTGTCGATGCTGAGCGACGATCAGCCGCTGGAGCCTTCCGGTGTGTTCAATTCGGGAATGCGCTTTGTCGGCAGCAAAGCTCTGAGCTTTGCCGGCGTTTTTACGGATGAGATGAGCATATATCGTTTTGCTTATCCTGATATGAGTATTACGATAAACGGGGAGCCGGCCGAGGATTACGGAAATCAAAGGCTTCTTGTTGAGGGAACGCTGTACGATGCCACCTACGGAGCCGTTTACGGCGGAGACATCGGAGAGATAGTATTTGACACCGGCAGAGATGGGGGAAATATTCTTGTCATAGGTGAGTCGTATGACAATGCCGTCCTCAAGCTGCTCGCAAGCCATTTTTCGAAGACCTTCAGTATAGATCTGAGATACTATGAGCATAGCTTTGGACAGGCTTTTGATTTTTCCGAATATGTGAAAGCTCATGACATAAGCAAAGTGCTGCTTGTCGGCAACATTGATTACTATATCATGCGTGAATTTATGATATGATTGGATCAACGGTATGCTTTTTTCGAGTTTGACATTTTTATACTTTTTCCTGCCGCTTTTGCTCATTTTGTACTTTGCAGCTAAAAGCAGAGCGTGGCGCAACGGAGTACTGCTTGTTTTATCCGTCATTTTCTATTCGTGGGGTGAGCCGAAATATGTTTTCCTCTTACTCGCGTCAACGCTTGTCGCTTGGCTTTGCGGTCTGGGAATAGAAAAATTCAGAGGCAGGGGAGGAGCATCAAAAGCCGTTCTTGTCCTTTCGTTGGTTTTGCTGCTCGGAAGCCTGATGGTATTTAAATACCTTAACTTCTTCGTTGATAATCTTAATAATATCGACGGCGTGGCAATAAGCATCCGCGAGATCGTCCTTCCCATCGGCATCAGCTTCTATACATTTCAGATACTGTCATATCTTATAGACCTGTATAAAAATAAGGTAGCGGTACAGAGAAACTATTTTTTGTTCACCCTCTATGTCAGCCTCTTCCCGCAGCTTATTGCAGGCCCCATAGTCAGATACGAGACCGTAGAGAAAGAGATAAGCTGCCGCACGGAAACTTGGGATGACGCCGTAAGCGGAATGCGCCGTTTTACGGTAGGCCTTGCAAAAAAAGTCCTTATAGCAAATAATGTAGCCGCTATAGCGGAATATATCTATTCCTTTGAAGAAGCCGCCGGCTGCGGAGCATACTGGCTTGCTGCGCTGTGCTATACATTGCAGATATTCTTTGACTTTTCCGGCTACAGTGACATGGCAATAGGCTTGGGAAGAATATTCGGTTTTCATTTTCTCGAAAACTTCAATTATCCCTACATATCCAAGTCGATCACCGAATTCTGGCGGCGCTGGCATATTAGCCTTTCTACCTGGTTTAGGGACTATGTGTATATTCCGCTTGGCGGAAACAGAGTCGGCAGAATGCGCTGGATATTCAATATTCTTGTCGTCTGGGCTCTTACGGGCTTCTGGCATGGGGCGCAGTGGAACTTCTTGCTTTGGGGGCTGTATTACGCAGTGCTTTTGCTGGCGGAAAAGCTGTTTCTCGGCAGACTGCTGAAAAAGCTGCCGGCTGTTTTGCAGTGGGCATACGCAATGTTCTTTGTTGTTATCGGCTGGGTGATATTTGATCTTACCGATTTTTCACAGCTCAGCGCTGTGCTTGCCGGTATGTTCAGCTTCAACACTACAAATTGGGAGCTGCTGCTCACGGGAGATGTGTCAAAGGTGTTCAATCTGCTGTTCATCATACCCGGCATAGCTTTCTCGTTCCCGATCGCGAATAAACTCAAAGTGAAAGAAAACGGAGCGGCCTCGGCGATCGCCGTGAACTTCGGGTACCTAATCTTACTTGCTCTGTGCATCGCGTTTATAATAAGCTCATCATACAATCCGTTTATTTATTTCAGATTCTGATCATGCACAAAACCAATGTAAGAATATGTGTCATCAAACGAAATAAATTTTTCGGAAAAGCTTTGATTTTGCAGGCCATATGTGGTATCATAGCTAACCGTGTGAATTCATGATTGGAGAGAACTGTATATGGCAGATATGAGAAAGGAAATCGAGCGCCGCAGGACGTTTGCTATAATCTCGCAC
>CALZAG010000099.1 GCA_945613045.1 uncultured Clostridia bacterium
AAAGACAAGTCGGACTGAATGTAAAATCTTATTACATGATAAGGATACATTCATTATTTCGTCGAGCCGGACGGAGCGTAAAAGCGAATATTGTCCGACGGCGGGGATAGATGGAAATCTGTCCCCGTTTTGCTTGCAATTTTATAAAATGTATAATATACTATATAATCTGAAAATGGAAGAATTATGTGTGTATACCGGCACAAGATGTTGTACCTGAGAGGAAATATCGAATATGAGCAAAATTAGCGCGGAATACGGCAACGACAGCATATCTCAGCTCAAGGGAGCAGACAGGGTTCGGAAACGGCCCGGCGTCATCTTCGGCTCCGACGGCCTTGACGGCTGCCAGCACGCTGTTTTTGAAATTCTGTCCAACTCAATAGACGAGGCCCGCGAGGGACACGGCAATATTATAACAGTGACCCGCTATGCCGATAAGTCCATAGAGGTCGAGGACTTCGGCAGAGGCTGTCCTGTAGACTGGAACGCAAATGAAAAGCGCTATAACTGGGAGCTTGTTTTTTGCGAGCTGTATGCCGGCGGCAAATATGCCAACAACGAGGGTGAGAATTACGAATACTCCCTCGGCCTGAACGGTCTCGGCTCCTGTGCGACCCAGTATTCGTCGGAGTATATGGACGTTACGGTCTGGCGCGACGGGAATAAATACGAGCTGCACTTCAAAAAAGGCAAGGTAGTGGGCAAAAAAGGACAGGAGCTCACAGTAAGTCCCGCCGACCGCAAAAAGACAGGCACCACTATACGGTGGAAGCCCGACCTTGAGGTGTTTACAGATATAGACATTCCCGAGGAGTATTTCCGCGATGTCCTGCACCGCCAGGCTGTCGTGAACGCGGGCGTGACCTTCCGCTTCCGCAACCAGAACGGCAATAAATTCGACGTTACCGATTATTTTTATGAAAACGGCATTGTCGACTATGTAAATGAAATTGCCGGTGATAAGCCTCTTACCTCTCCGTATTTTATAAGCGCCGAGCGTCGCGGGCGCGACAGGGAGGATAAGGACGAATACAAGGTCAAGCTGTCCGCGGCGTTCTGCTTTTCCAATAAGGTCAACCTGACCGAGTATTACCACAACTCCTCGTGGCTCGAGTACGGCGGCGCACCCGAGAAAGCGACCCGCACCGCCTTTGTCTATGCTATCGACGCATACATAAAGAAGATCGGTAAGTATCAGAAAAATGAGAGCAAGATAAGCTTTCAGGATGTGTCCGACTGCCTTATACTTGTGACCAATTGCTTTTCCACGCAGACGTCTTACGAAAACCAGACCAAGAAGGCCATTACCAACCGCTTCATCCAAGAGGCGATGACGGACTTCTTCAAGGAACGGCTCGAGGTATATTTTATCGAGAATAAGCCCGAGGCGGACAGAATCGCCGAGCAGGTGCTCGTCAACAAGCGCAGCCGCGAGGCGGCGGAGAAGACCCGTCAGGGCATGAAGAAAAAGCTCTCCGGCAGCATTGATATCGCAAACCGTGTCCAGAAGTTTGTTGACTGCAGAAGCCGCGACCCGCAGAAACGGGAGATATATATCGTTGAGGGCGATTCGGCTCTCGGCGCCTGCAAGCTCTCCCGCGACGCTGATTTTCAGGGCATAATGCCTGTCCGCGGAAAGATCCTCAACTGTCTGAAGGCCGACTATGTTCGCATTTTCAAGAGCGATATCATAACGGATCTGCTCAAGGTGCTCGGCTGCGGCGTTGAAGTGCAGGCAAAAGGGCAGAAGGAGCTCAACGCCTTTGACATCAATAACCTCCGATGGAACAAGGTCATAATATGCACTGACGCCGACGTAGACGGCTTCCAGATAAGGACGCTTATACTTACGATGATCTACCGCCTTGTGCCGACCCTTATCCGCGAAGGCTATGTTTACATTGCCGAATCGCCGCTGTATGAGATAGAAAGCAAGGGCAAGACCTATTTTGCCTATTCCGACCGTGAAAAGGCGGAGATAATCGACTCGCTCAAGGGCGCGAAGGCGACCATCAGCCGCAGCAAGGGTCTCGGTGAAAACGACCCGGATATGATGTGGATGACAACCATGAATCCGGAGACCCGAAGACTCATAAAGGTAATGCCCGAGGACGCCGAGCATATGTCGCAGGTATTCGACCTGCTTTTGGGCGACGATCTTGCAGGAAGAAAGAATCACATTGCTGAAAACGGCTACCTTTACCTTGATATGGCGGATATATCCTGATGAGGTGAGAATATGAAATTTGATAAAGCAAGAAATTTTGTGAAGCTGCTCCTTGCCATGTGTATTGTGTTCGGTATTGTGAGCATCGCAACAAACGGCACCGACAACGTCATGGCTGTGTATGCGCCTATCCTGTCCCTGCTGTTCTTTGTCCTGACTTTCGTGGTGATCTTTCTGTACTGCAAATGCCCCAATTGCGGCAAGCGCGTGTATCTGGGCCTGTTTAAGGCCGTGAACTGCCCGCGCTGCAGGCGAAATCTGATAACCGGCGCAAAAAGCAAGGGCAAAAAGCGCTGAAAGGATAATCTATGGCTAAGAAACAAGCTCCCGAAAAGAAAAAATTCGATAATCCAAATGTCGTCGGCCTGAGAGCCGAGGTGCTGGAGCAGCCCATAACGGAAACGCTTGAGCAGAACTATATGCCCTATGCGATGAGCGTTATCATATCTCGCGCTATACCGGAGATCGACGGCTTCAAGCCCTCGCACAGAAAGCTGCTTTATACTATGTACAAAATGGGGCTTTTAAACGGTGCAAGGACGAAAAGCGCCAACATCGTGGGACAGACAATGCGGCTCAATCCGCACGGAGACGCGGCAATATATGAGACGATGGTGCGCCTGTCAAAGGGCTATGACGCGCTTTTGACGCCCTTCGTTGATTCCAAGGGCAACTTTGGCAAGGTGTATTCACGCGATATGTCCTTTGCCGCCTCCCGTTATACGGAGGCTAAGCTTTCGCCCATATGCGCCGAGGTGTTCAGGGATATCGACCAGGATACCGTTGAATTCGCCGACAACTACGACGGCAGCATGAAGGAGCCCACGCTTCTGCCGACCGCTTTCCCGAACGTGCTGGTGTCCGGAAACACCGGCATAGCCGTCGGCATGGCCAGCCAGATTTGCGGCTTCAATCTCGGCGAAGTGTGTCAGACTGCGATCGAGTTCCTTCAGGATCCGGAATGTGATATTTTCGCCACTATGCCGGCTCCGGATTTTTCAACCGGCGGCGAGATAGTTTACGACCGTGCCGAGATGGAGGCGATATATAATACCGGCCGCGGCAGTTTCAAGGTGCGCTCGCGCTGGAGACATTTGCCAAAGGAAAATATCATAGAGATATATGAGATCCCGTATTCGACCACCTCGGAGGCCATAGTCGACAAGGTAGCGGAGCTCATAAAGGCAGGCAAGATAAAAGAGATAAACGATATGCGCGATGAGACCGACCTCAGCGGCCTCAAGCTCGCCATAGACCTCAAGCGAGGCACGGATCCGGAGAAGCTCATGCAGAAGCTGTTTAAGCTCACCCCGCTTATGGACAGCTTCGCCTGCAATTTCAATATACTCATTGCCGGTAACCCCAAGGTCATGGGCGTGAGGGAAATATTAGGCGAGTGGTGCGCGTGGCGCATGGAATGTGTTCGCCGCAGAGTGTATTTTGACCTCAGCCGCAAAAAGGAAAAGCTGCATTTGCTGAAGGGTCTTGAGCAGATACTGCTCGATATCGACAAGGCTATCGCCATCATCCGCAATACCGAGCTTGAGAGCGAGGTCATACCCAACCTGATGATGGGCTTCGGTATTGACAGGATACAGGCGGAGTTTGTCGCCGAGATAAAGCTGCGCAATATTAACCGCGAGTATATTCTAAAACGCGTTTCCGAGACGGAGGAGCTTGAAAGGGCGATCGCCGAGCTGGAGGATACGCTCAAAAGCCGCCGCAAGATTAAAAGTATCATAATCTCCGAGCTCAGGGCAATAATAAAAAAATACCCGAGTCCGAGGAAGACCGGTATCGTATACGCCTCAGAGATTGAGGAATTTGAGGAAACCGACACCGTTGAGGACTATCCGGTCACGGTATTTTTGTCAAATGAAGGCTATATAAAGAAGATAACGCCGCTGTCCCTGAGAATGAGCGGAGAACAGAAGTTCAAGGACGGCGACGGCTTAAAGCTATCTTTCGAAGCGACGAACCGAACGGAGCTTCTTGTGTTTACTGACAGGCAGCAGGTATATAAAACAAGGCTGTCGGACTTCGAGGACACCAAGGCCTCCGCTCTCGGCACATATCTGCCCGGCAAGCTGAGCATGGATGAGGGCGAAAAGGTGAAAGCCGTTATCCGCCCGGGAGATTACAAAAAGAATCTGCTGCTATTCTTCGAAAACGGAAAGGCGGCGCGCCTTGATATAGCTGCCTATGAGACAAAAACCAACCGCAAGAAGCTTATAAATGCTTACAGCGATAAAAGCCCCTTGGCGGCTGCGTTTACGATCTCCGAGGATATCAATGTAGCAATGTTTTCAAGCGACGGCAGAGCCATGGTTTTCAACACATCCCTGCTGCAGCTCAAGACGAGCCGCAGCACGCAGGGCGTTGCCGTAATGAGCCTGAAGAAAAATCACAGGCTCGTGACCGCCGCGCCGCTTGAGGAAACGGTCATCAAAAATGTCTCGCGCTACCGCGTCAGAAGCCTTCCCGCGGCAGGAGCTCTGCTCAGGGACGAGGACAGGGGAGAGACCCAAATGTCTCTGATCGATTGAGGTAAAATGCAATGAATGCAACAAGTATGAGAGAGTATGTAGTAAAGTATGCCCTCGTGGCGCTGGGTTCGGCGCTGTTTGCGGCGGGCTTCCAGTTTTTCCTTTATCCGAATTCCATAATAGTCGGTGGAGTCAGCGGTATCGCCATGATAATCAACTACCTGGTCGGCCTGCCCGTAGGTATCATGACCATAGTGCTCAATATTCCTCTTTTTATTATCGCGTGGAAGCACTTCGGCGGAAAATTCATCATCAGCTCGCTCGTGGGCATGCTGCTGTCTTCGGTGCTTGTTGACGTTCTGGCTGTTATCGACTACTCTCCGACTGACGATATGCTGCTGGCGTGTCTGATAGGCGGCGCAATCAAGGGACTGGGCCTCGGCTTGATCTACTATGCCGGCGCAACGACCGGAGGCACCGACATTATCGCAAAGTTTGTGCGCCTCAGATTTCCCTACATCAATTTCGGCACGATAGTACTGCTGACCGATGCTGTGATAATCATTGCCTTTGCAGCGATCTTTGGCAGAGTTGAGGCGGCGATGTACGCGGTCATAGCGATGTTTGTTGTGTCTAAGGTCATAGACCTCGTGCTATACGGCATCGACAATTCAAGCGTGTGCTATATTATCAGCGAAAACAGCGAGCAGCTCGTGAAGGACATAACCGATAAGCTCCACCGCGGAGTGACGATCCTCTCGGGCGAGGGAGCTTACTCCCACAGGGATAAGCAGGTGCTGCTGTGTGTTATAAAGCGGACGCAGATCGCCGATATACGAAATATCATTAAGAGCATCGATGAGAACGCCTTCTTTATTGTCAGCGATGCGAAGAACGTGTTCGGCAAGGGCTTCGGCGATATCGGTGATTTCAGCTGAATAACTGGTGGTTTTTCTGCATAAAATAGCAAAAACTGCAGGAACGGCTTATTTGGTGCTTGACAAACAAAAAATTTGTGGTACTATTTAATACGTTCCCAATGCGGGCATAGCTCATCCGGTAGAGCGCCACCTTGCCAAGGTGGAGGTAGCGA
>CALZAG010000100.1 GCA_945613045.1 uncultured Clostridia bacterium
GATCCATTGCGGCAATTGATAAAAACGCACTGTTTTTGTCGAACAGACGCACAAGGATGACCCGTGAGGCTGTGCACAGCATGGTCAAAAACTCACTTAGGAGAGCCGGCCTGGATGCGGACAAGTACTCATCCCACAAGCTGCGCCATACCGCCGCTACCCTGATGCTGCAAAACGGAGTTGACGTGAGGACTTTGCAGGAGCTTCTCGGGCATGATAACCTGAATACTACTCAGATATATACCCATATTGATAATTCAGAGCTCAGAACAGCCGCCGATGCCAATCCCCTCGGTAGCTTTAATCCAAATAAAAAATAAGGCTTGCCGAACGGCAAGCCTTTAATCATAAGTTTTCGGCGTCGTATCTTAGTTTGTAGAACTGCTTAAGCCATTCGGGGTGAATATCTTCATGCACAGCTAAGCTTTTAAGCGTCCTTTTTCCGATACGCCGGTCTAAAACGGCAAACATTCTGACCAAAGGATTCTCAGAAGATATACTGTTTTGAATGGATTGATTACGGTATTGTTCCAGCGCTTCGCAAAATTCATCATCTGTATACTCTGTTCTGCTGTTCATCGGAACACGGTCGAGTGTCTCCCAAAAGCCTTCCCAATACTCTGCTGTACCGGCAGCTTGCTTGCGGCATCCGGAACAGAAAGGCCGTTGTTGATGAAATATGTATTAACTGTCTCCCAAGAAAACTGTTTTACGAGTTTCTTATCAATAAATATCTCAAAAATCCTGTAGCCATCCATTCCCGTATAGGTTGTACAATTATAGCGCACGCGGCCTTTCAGGCAATCTGCGATCATTTCCTGCTCAAGGTATTTGCGCATACCGCTCCATGAAGCCAAAATCTTACCCATACAGCTCCTCAATTCCAATACTATTTCCGGACAATAAACAAGGCGCTCATCCTTATGAACAGCGCCTTATTTGTTGACCTTATTATTGCTCGATTTTTTCTTTGATCTGCTCATTCAGAGGAACATTAGGCAGCCTTGCGATGTTGAGAACGCCTGCTATCGAGGCGGCAAAATCCACAGCTACGATGAACCAAATCGTTGCATTACCCGTGAGTGCGAGAACGACCAAAACGGCCTTGATTAAGATAGTAAACGCAAGATTTTCGATCGACAGTCTCTTGACCCGCTTGGAGGCCATATAGGCCACCGGCAGTCCGAAAATACCGATATTGCTCATGAGCATATCCGCATTATCGGCCGCGTAGCCGACCTTAGCGTCGATATCCGCGGCTGTGTGATAGTCAAGATTCTCCGCGCTTACATACAAGAGCTTACCGCCTTCGGGCAATTCATCCGCGTACTGCTGAATTATACCTGCCTTTTTGACCGAGTCGCATTCATAGTGGAGCTCATCAATATTGAGCGCCCGGGCAAGTCTTTCGCTCACTTCCCTGCCGTCCTCGGTCAGGAGGATGCTTTTGATATTGCCCATTGCCGCGAAATCGGAAATAACGCTTTCGGCATATGGATTTATGTTTTCCTTGAAGCTTATACTTCCGGCGTAGTTCCCGGCCACAGCCATATATAATACATAGCCTTTTTTCAGTCCCTCGGCCGGTATTGCGATACCGCGAGCATCAAACAGCTCCTTAGTTCCCAAAAGCACGCTTCGACCGCGAAGCTTTATCTCCATGCCGCAACCGGGCAATTCTCTGAACCCGCTTATATAATCCGATACTATATCCCCGCCATAGGCGCTGACGATAGGTACCGCGATCCTTTGCTCGGAATTATATGCCGTGTACGCGGCAAGCTGCAAAAAGGTGTCATTATCAAGGATGGGAGAGCTCAGCGATACGAGCTTTGGCGTTCCCTCCGTAAAAACATCTGCCTTATCATATATTACCGCGCTGATCTTTCCGGTATCCTCAAGCGTCTTTGCGCTTTTTATGAACACTCCGTATTCAGCAGACAGACCGAGTCCCGCTGCAGTACACAAAGGCAGAGATACTAATGCGGATGCAGGGATAGAGGCAGCAACGAGCATACATCCGCGGCGAATGCTCATAACAAAACTCATATCGCTTATGAGCGGAACGACTGCCGCATAGAGTAAGCCCACAATGAATGCAGCCTTTGAAAACAGCTCAAAATACGGCATATACTTTGCATGGATCGAGTTCTTTGATGCCTCGGGGCTGCTCAGTATTGCTCTTAAGCCGGCCTGAGCGTCCGGGTCATCAGCCGATACAGCCTTATATGCGCTTCTTTTGGTCAGCTTTGATGCATAGTCGAGAAATACACGACACGTCTGATATACGACCAATGTAACGACGGATTCAATATAGCATCCCGCGCAGAAGCTGGCTATTACAACGATCAATATAAGGAGACAGCTGCTTAAATAATCCTTTTTTCTTATGTCTGCGTATGAAATAAGAGCAATATCAAAGCCACAGATCACGATTGCAGCTATCAGGAGCAGGATAGATATAAAGTGTGCTGTAATTACTGAATACGCGAGTACGAGCAGCAAAACGGAGACTGCGGCCCTTATTAGCGTAAACAGATCAGGCAAAACTTGTTTGTCTTTTCTGCGTCCTGCGCCCGCTGCCTTTTTTGCCATAACAGCACCTCCCTGTTCAAAGTTTCTGTTTACGTTCAGGCCTTACCGTCACAGCCAAGAACATCGACCAGCTTATGTGCCACCATGTCTTTGATAGCGGCTCTTGCCGGCTTGAGATACTGGCGCGGGTCGAAGTGATCGGGGTGATCGTTGAAGTATTTGCGGATAGTCGCGGTCATGGCAAGACGAAGGTCGGAGTCGATGTTTATTTTACAGACCGCCATTGAGGCTGCCCTGCGGAGCTGATCTTCCGGAACACCAATCGCACCGGGCATATTCCCGCCGTTCTCGTTTATGATCTTAACAAATTCCTGCGGCACGGACGAAGAACCGTGAAGAACTATCGGGAATCCGGGCAGACGGCGCTCAACATCCTCAAGAATATCAAAGCGAAGCTGCGGCTTGGTGCCGGGCTTGAATTTATACGCACCGTGAGAGGTGCCTATCGCTATTGCCAAAGAATCGCATCCTGTGCGTTCAACGAATTCCTGAACGTCCTCGGGACGAGTGTATGAGGAATCCTCGGCGCTGACGTTCACATCGTCCTCTATACCGGCAAGTGTTCCGAGCTCGGCTTCCACTACTACTCCGCGGTCATGAGCGTATTCGACCACTTGGCGCGTGAGCGCGATATTATCCTCAAAAGACTTTGATGACGCGTCGATCATGACGGATGTAAAGCCTCCGTCAATGCAGGACTTGCATATATCAAAGCTGTCGCCGTGATCGAGGTGCAGCGCGATGGGCAGGCCCGTCTCTTCGACCGCGGCCTCAACAAGCTTCATAAGATATGTGTGATTTGCATAGGCACGGGCGCCCTTAGATACCTGAAGAATGAGCGGAGCGTTAAGATCCGCGGCGGCCTCTGTTATGCCCTGGACGATCTCCATGTTGTTCACGTTAAAAGCGCCGATGGCATACCCACCCTTGTAGGCCTTTTTAAACATTTCCTTAGTTGTTACGAGTGGCATTATATAGATCCTCCTGTTAGAAAATTAATTAGTAAAATTGCCTAATTATCTGTAATTATATATTTATTATAAACCCCAAACATGGTATAATCAATAATCATTAGCAGATGGAGGCGCAATTTTGGATAATTTTTTTGATTCACCTCTGACCGGTGCGTGTATTTTCGGCCAGTCAGGCGGCCCTACTGCGGTCATAAATGCCAGTGCTTACGGCGTTATAAGGACTGCGCTTGACTCCGACGTCATTACGAAAGTATATGGCGCGGCCTACGGGATTCAGGGAGTACTTAATGACGAGCTCTATGATATGGATGAAGAGGAGGATTACGAGCTTAAGCTTTTGCTCAATACTCCGTCCTCGGAGCTTGGCTCATGCAGATATAAAATGGCTGACCCTGATGTGGATGACAGCGATTATAAGCGAATTCTTGAGATATTTAAAAAATATGACGTGCGGTACTTTTTCTATAATGGCGGAAACGATTCCATGGATACCTGCAATAAGATAAGCAAGTACATGGAGAAGATAGGATATGAGTGCCGCGTTATGGGAGTTCCCAAAACTATCGACAACGATCTTTTCGGAACCGACCATTGTCCCGGCTTCGGAAGCGCGGCAAAATTTATTGCCACTGCCTGCATGGAGATCGGCAAGGATACCGATGTATATAATACCGACATGGTGACCGTTGTTGAGATAATGGGCCGTCATGCCGGCTGGCTGACAGCCAGTGCGGCTCTTGCCACTGAATACGGAAATGGATGCGGCCCCGACCTTATATACCTGCCCGAGATAACTTTTGATCTCGATGCTTTTACCGATGATGTGGTAAAGATAATGAAGCAAAAGAGAAATGTTCTTGTCGCAGTATCTGAGGGACTGCATTACGCCGACGGCTCTTTTGTTTCTGAGGCTAAAACTTCCGGTACGGACGGTTTCGGACATGCGCAGCTCGGCGGTCTTGCCGTTAAGCTTGCAAATTATCTGAAGGAGCGCCTTAACCTTAAGAAGGTACGCGGTATTGAGCTCAGTCTTCTTCAGCGCAGCTCGGCACATATCGCGTCGGCGGTTGACATTGAAGAGGCATTTATGGTCGGAAAAACTGCCGTTGAAGCTGCTATTTCGGGAGAAACAGGTAAAATGGTTGCTCTTGAGCGTGATGATACATCGGGACTGTATTCCTGCAGGCCTGTACTTCTTTCTCTTAACAGCGTTGCAAATTACGAGAAAAAGGTGCCGATTGAGTGGATAACCGAGGACGGCAACTATGTAACAAATGATTTTATCAATTATGTGCTGCCCCTAATTCAAGGAGAACCGAAGATACCCCGCAGTAATTCTCTCCCCCGCTATGCCCGTCTGAAAAAAGTCAGGGCTGTTGCACCTACGAAAAACACTGTGACCATGGAGTAAACGTGTTTTTCGACAAAATATAAAAACGCATTGCCAAAAGCGATGCTAAGAAATGCGATTTTGTGCAAATTACTCATAAATATTCCCGCTGATGTATCTTTTTCGATGGATTAGCATAAATATATATGCTACTATATCGGCATCAATTATAGGAGGAACAGTTATGAGGAAAAAGCGCAAAATCAACCTTGCCGGCTGGATAATCATCTGCTTGTTTGCAGGTATTCTGGTCGGCTTTGCATTTCTTAAGCTGGCACCTGAGAGCACATTTACGACCGATTACCTCAAGCCACTCGGGACAATATACATAAATCTGCTTAAATTTATGGTAGTTCCGGTCGTTGTGTTCTCGATCATGGACGGCGTTATCTCACTTAACGACCTTAAACGGGTGGGAAGCCTGGGGATTAAAACCATCGTCTACTATATTTTAACGACCGCCTTTGCGGTCGTCATCGGCCTTGTTGTAGTCAACTGCTTTAAGGGCTTCTTCCCCGCTCTCGACCAAAGCGTTACCAGCAGTCTTGAGTATAATGCGGCCGAAGCCCCTAAGGTCATGGACGTAATAATCGCTATTTTCACCGACAACGTTTTTAATCAGATGTTCGAGGGTATTATGTTGGG
>CALZAG010000101.1 GCA_945613045.1 uncultured Clostridia bacterium
GAAGCGGAAAAGGCTCATTTATCGGTCGCAAGGCTCATAAGCGCCTGCTTTATCCTGAATATCTGCGTCGCCTGAGCGACATTGAAGTCGTCGAGCTGCTTATTGAGCCTGTCTATGGCCTCGAGCTGACGCGGGCTGAGTCCGTCAGAGCCGTCCTGCGTACCGGCGCCTCTTTCCGCCTTGATGCTGACTGCCTGGCAGCGCGCCTCGGCAACGATTTGCTCGGCCTCCCGCCTTGCCTTGTCCAGCATCTCCTCCGCCGTTGCCTGCGTGCTTATCATGAGCTCGGCGATCTTTTCCTTTGTACTGCCTATTTCAACAAGCTCCGCACGCAGAAGCTCGTTCTCGGTTATCAGCTCCGCCACCGCAGACTTTATCTCCTCCATCTTGGCGTTGACCTTATTGGCGTTATAATACTTCTGCTTCGCTATCTCAAAGCGGATGCTGTCAAGATACTCTGTCGTAATAGCCATAATAAGTCCTCCGGAATTATTTCTGTGTCAATATTAGCAGATTTGCACAAAAAATTCAACGAAACTTTTAAGCTGATACCGGCCGTTTTTTATAAGCAAAATGTTGACAATCATTGTATATGTGAATAAAATGTTAATGAGCCCTCCTTCCCGGGAGGGGAATTTTTTGGACATAAAGGGGAAATATATGAAAATATCAGCGCTTACCACCATTATCAGCATTCTTCTCATCGCTGTCAGCCTTTTTGGTCTGGCCGCCGCCGGCTTCGGTGTCAAGGACGGCCTCGCCATCAAGAAGTACAAGGAAGATGATGCAAAGGCGGCAGACGTTGTCGGCCAGCTTGAAGAAGCCATCGCGGCTCTGAAGGAAAACGAGCAGGCATACCTTGACGGTATCGGGGCCTACAGCAAGGGTCTTAGCGATTATGCGGCCGGACAGAGCGCCTACAACGAGGGCAAGGCCGCCCTCGCAAAGGGCTATATGGACTACGAAGCGGGCAAGGCCGCCCTTGAAGAGGGCAAAAGGCAGGTCGCCGAAGGCCAGGCTCAGATAGACGCCAACACCCAGGCTTATAACGAGGGCAAGGAGCTTCTGAGCAAGATCGAGCCCCTCATGCCGATGCTCAACAAGTATGTCGAGCTCCGCGACAACGGCGTCGGGATGATTCCCGGTATGTCCACCTGGTATGGCTTTGACAGCGCTCAGGCGTGGTTCGTGTCCGTCGTGCGTCCTCTCGGCGCGCAGCTCGGACTGACGATTCCCGACGACGTTACCGATTTCCCCAAGTATATGCAGAATATGGTCGCCGAGGGTCAGGCAAAGCTCAAGGAGTATGAGGACGGTCTGGCCGCTCTTGAAGAGGGCAAGGCTCAGGTGGCTGCCGGAGAGGCGGCGCTAAGGGACGCGGAGACCCAGCTCGCTCAGGGCGAGAAAGATCTGGCCGCGGGCGCTCAGGAGCTGGCCGCCGGCGCGGCTAAGCTTGCCGCGGGCAAGGCCGACCTCGAGACCTTCGAGGGCGGTATGGCTCTTGTCGACGAATACACCATGACCTGCTTCAAAAACGCGCCCATATACCGCCATAACGGCGATATGGCCGTTCCCGGCCCCGAGCAGCGCCTCGGCGAGGATTTCGACTGGTACAAGTACGATGAAAACGGCCAGCTTGTAACTCTGCGCAACGGCGAGCCTTATCCGGATCTTGACAAGTGCCTCATCGTCTGCACCCACTTCCGTCAGTCAGTCGCGGATCACGTCGCCGACGTCACTCACGAGCTGTATATGCGTCTTGGTCTGTACATCGCCCTCGCTCTTGCGGGCATTCTCGGCCTCATCGCGGGCATCCTGGGCCTTGCCGGCAAGGGCAGCGCGGCAGTCCTCGGAGTTATCACCGCCGCTCTGCTTATTGCCAGCAATATCTTCGGCCTGTGCACCCGTTATCTGGGTTACACCTATCCTTTGAAGGACGGAACATATTCCGGCACGCTCCAGCTCATCGCGCTGCTCATCTTTGCAGCGACCGCGGTCGTCTTTTCCATCGTGACGCTGTCTGCGAGGAGAGATGCAAAAAGGGAAGCTGCCGCAGCAGCGGCAGCCTGACACAGAAAGCGGCTTGAGCACAACGGCGCTTCGGTTAATACCGGAGCGCTGTATTTTTCGGCAAGATATACAAGATATAATAATAACAATGGTTGCATAAATATTTTTTTGCTATATAATCCAATTAGACGGTGTCATCCCGTATAATACGCAGACAACGACCCTTTGGAGGCTGCTATGAACGAAAGAAAGCTTAATCTCACCATGCTGTGCGACTACTACGAGCTCACGATGGGCAACGGCTACTTTGACCACGGCATGGCCGACAAGATAACATACTTCGACGTTTTTTACCGTCGGAACCCCGACAACGGCGGCTTCGCAATCGCGGCGGGGCTTGAGCAGATCGTGGATTATATTCAGAACCTCCACTTCGACGAGGAAGATATCGAATACCTCCGCGGGCGGAAAATGTTCTCCGAGAGCTTTCTTGAATATCTCCGTGATTTCAGATTCACGGGCGATATCTGGGCGGTCCCCGAGGGCACCCCCATCTTCCCCCGCGAGCCGATCCTGACAGTCAGGGCTCCCGCTATACAGGCGCAGCTCATTGAGACCTATGTGCTGCTCGAGATCAACCACCAGAGCCTTATCGCCACCAAGGCAAACCGCATCTGCCGCGCGGCTGAGGGCAGGATTGTGCTTGAATTCGGCTCCCGCCGGGCGCAGGGCATCGACGGCGCCGTCACCGGAGCCAGAGCCGCATATATCGGCGGCTGCGCGGGCACGGCCTGCGCCGTGTCGGACACCATGTACGGCGTCCCGGCAGGCGGCACTATGGCGCACTCATGGGTGCAGATGTTCGACAGCGAGTACGAGGCCTTCAAAGCCTACTGCGAAACCTATCCCACCAACGCCACACTGCTTGTTGACACCTATAACTCACTCAAGAGCGGCATTCCCAACGCCATACGCGCCTTTAACGAGGTTCTCAAGCCGCTCGGCATCACCAAGTGCGGCATCCGCTTTGACTCCGGCGACATGGCATATCTGACCCGCAAGGCGAGAGTGATGCTTGACGAGGCCGGCTGGCCAGAGTGCAGGATCACCGTTTCAAACTCCCTCGACGAGCGGCTCATCACCGAGCTGCTGCTCCAGGGCGCTAAGATCGATTCCTTCGGCGTCGGCGAGCGGCTTATCACCGCCAAATCCGATCCCGTGTTCGGCGGCGTGTACAAGCTGTGCGCGGTCGAGGACGACGATGGCAATATAATCCCCAAGATCAAAATCAGCGAGAATGTCGGCAAGATCACAAACCCCGGCTTCAAAAAGGTCTACCGCTTCTTCGACAGGGAAAACGGCATGGCCGCGGCCGATTACATCTGTATGCGCCACGAGACCGTCGACGGCACGAAACCCCTTGAGATCTGCGATCCCGACGCGCGCTGGAAGCGCAAGGTCATGGAGGATTTCACCGCCGTGGAGCTTCAGGTGCCGATCTTCAAAAACGGCGAGCTCGTTTACAAGCTGCCCACGCTCAACGAGATAAAGCGCCGCTGCGCCTATGAGGTCAGCACCCTTTGGCCCGAGGTCAAGCGCTTCGACTTCCCGCATCAGTACTACGTCGACCTGTCCGAGGAGCTCATGGCTCTCAAGGACGATATGCTCCGGCAAGGCAAGTGACAGGGGTGAAGGTATGGACGCCGCAGCAAGACGAGAAAGAATAATGTTGCTCCTCAGGACTGCCGAGCACCCCGTCAGCGCCGCGAGCCTCGCTTCTGGTCTCTCGGTGAGCCGCCAGATAATCGTCGGCGATATCGCCCTGCTCAGGGCCGCGGGAGAGAAGATAACCGCGACGCCCCGCGGCTATGTCCTTGAAACCGCCGCGGACAAGGTATATACCCTCGCCTGCATACACGGCCTTGACGACACGGAAAAGGAGCTCAACATCATGGTCGATAACGGCTGCACCGTGATAAACGTCACGGTCGAGCACCCCATTTACGGTCAGCTCACCGGTCAGCTCCAGCTGTCCAGCCGCTATGACGTTTCGCAGTTCATGGAAAAGCTCAGAAAGGGCGAGGTCGCCCCTCTCTGCCAGCTCACCGGCGGAGTTCATCTGCACGCCCTCTCCTGCCCGGACGAGGCCTGCTTCGAGCGCACCAAGGCCGCACTAGCCGATGCGGGTCTCCTCTACGAGTGATAATATTTAAACTTAGGTTGACAAATGGATACACAGCGTTTAAAGTAGACTTTACAGGTGTCTTGACACCTTGTAAGTCTACTTTTTAAGTTATAAGGAGATGCGATCGTCATGTCCAGGGTAAAAGCATTTTTCAAGCGCAAGAATATTGAGGTCAGCCTCAAGCGCTACGGCATCGACGCGCTCGGCGCAATGGCGCAGGGTCTTTTCTGCACTCTGCTCGTCGGCACCATACTTGACACACTCGGCACCCAGCTCGGCATCGGCTTTCTGGCAAAGCCGCTTATCGAGATCGGCGGCACGGGGTATACCATAGGAAAATTCGCCTCGGCGATGGTCGGGCCGGGCATGGCTGTGGCCATAGGCTTTGCCCTCAACGCTCCGGCGATGGTGCTGTTTTCGCTGATACCGGTGGGCTACGCCACCAATGTAATGGGCGGCGCGGGCGGCCCCCTCGCGGTCTATGTCGTGGCGATAGTCGCCGCGGAGTTCGGCAAGATGGTATCCAAGGAGACG
This sequence comes from uncultured Clostridia bacterium, assembly GCA_945613045.1. Lineage (GTDB taxonomy): Bacteria > Bacillota > Clostridia > Oscillospirales > Oscillospiraceae > F23-B02. The sequence continues at coordinate 4,730 of CALZAG010000101.1, forward strand.
AAGATCGACATACTCGTGACCCCCATCGTCACCATACTCGTCGGCGTCGGACTTGCGTATTTCGTCGCGGCCCCCATCGGCAAGGGCGCGATGGCCGTCGGCACGCTAATTAAATGGGCGACCACCCAGCAGCCCTTCGTAATGGGCATACTTGTATCCGTTATCGTCGGCATTGCGCTGACGCTGCCCATATCCTCCGCGGCAATCTGCGCGGCGCTGAGCCTGACGGGGCTCGCGGGCGGAGCGGCGCTCGCCGGCTGCTGCGCTAACATGGTCGGCTTTGCGGTCATCTCCTTCCGTGAAAACGGCTGGGGCGGCGTCGTTTCCCAGGGTCTGGGCACCTCCATGCTCCAGATGGGCAATATCGTCCGCAACCCGAAGATATGGATCCCCGCCATCGCGGCCAGCGCCATCACCGGCCCCGTGGCCACCTGCGTGTTCAAGCTTGAGATGAACGGCGCCGCGGTTTCCTCCGGCATGGGTACCTGCGGTCTTGTCGGACCCATAGGCGTCTGGACTGGCTGGACAAATCCCTCGGCCGAGGCTGTTCTCGACGGCGCGGCGGCAATAGTCCCCACTACCGGCGACTGGATTGGTCTCGCCCTCGTGGCGATCGTCCTGCCCGCTGTCCTCTCGTGGGTGTTCGGCCTCATCTGCCGCAAACTCGGCTGGATAAAAGACGGCGACCTTAAATTGCAGCCGTAAAAACGATCCTCTGTGACTCCTCCCCGATAACAAAAAAGACCGTGATTTTCATCACGGTCTTTTTCATTGTTTTGTTTTTAAGAGGCTTACTTCTTGCCCATGTTCATCTGAGCTGCGACCTCTGCGGCGAAGTC
>CALZAG010000102.1 GCA_945613045.1 uncultured Clostridia bacterium
CCGGCGTTTATCATGTTGCCCTTATAGAGCTTGAGCTTCACGGTGCCGGTCACCTTCTCCTGGGTCTTGTCGACGAAGGCGGACAGCGCCTCGCGCAGAGGAGTGAACCACTGGCCGTTATAAACGAGCTCGGCAAAGGTGATGGCTATCTTCTGCTTCTCGTGCAGGGTCATCTTGTCAAGGCAGATGGTCTCGAGCACGGAGTGCGCCTTATAGAGTATCGTGCCGCCCGGGGTCTCGTACACACCGCGGCACTTGATGCCGACGAGCCGGTTTTCAACTATATCCAGCAGGCCGATGCCGTTCTTGCCGCCAAGCTCGTTGAGCTTCAGGATAACACCCTTGGGAGTAAGCTTCTCACCGTCGACCGCAACGGGAATTCCCTGCTCAAAGTCAATGGTGACATAGGTGGGCACATCGGGTGCGTTGATGGGGCTCACGCCCATTTCAAGGAATCCCTCCTTCTCGTAGGTGGGTTCGTTGCCGGGATCCTCAAGATCCAGACCCTCGTGGGAGAGATGCCAGAGGTTCTTGTCCTTGGAGTAATTGGTCTCACGGTTTATCTTCAGAGGCACGTTGTGCGCCTCGGCGTAGTCGATCTCCTCATCGCGGGACTTTATCGTCCACTCGCGCCAGGGAGCTATTACGGGCATATTGGGAGCAAAGTGCTTTATGGCCAGCTCGAAACGGACCTGATCGTTGCCCTTGCCGGTGCAGCCGTGGCATATGGCGTCCGCGCCCTCCTTTATGGCGACGTCAACAAGGCCCTTTGCGATGCAGGGACGCGCGTGGCTGGTGCCCAGCAGGTAATCCTCGTAAACGGCTCCAGCCTTCAGGCAGGGCATGATGTAATCGGCTGCGTACTCCTCGGTGAGGTCGAGAACATACAGCTTGCTTGCGCCCGTCTTGATCGCCTTCTCCTCAAGACCCTCGAGCTCATCGGCCTGACCGACATTGCCGGAAACTGCGATGACCTCGCAGTTATTGTAGTTTTCCTTAAGCCAGGGGATGATGATGGATGTATCCAAACCGCCGGAATAGGCGAGCACCACTTTTTTTATGTTATCTTTATTCATAATATTTACCTCCGAATGAATAAATATTCGTTGTTTACGAGTAAATTTATATCACTTTATTCATTCGCTGTCAACAGTATTCTTGCATATAATTTCATGTTTGTGCATTATTGTAGTATAATATCTGTTATTTCAGATTATTTCTGTATATATATTCCCCCTCTCCCTGTTTTTAAGCTCTCCGGGCAATAAAAAAGGTACGATCCGAAGATCGTACCTTTTGGATAAGCTTATACGCGATTACTGCTGTGCGGCTGCATCCTTGCCGGCCTGAAGTGCCTTCATGTTGCCGGGGAGGAACTTTGCCTTGCGCTCGCCGAGCTCGATGCGGATGGCTTCGCTCATCTTCTCATCGTCAACTACGGGAACCTTCTGCAGCATTGCGCCGAGGATAGCGACGTTTGCGCCCTTGGGGTTGCCTACGGCCTCAGCAATACGGGTAGCATCGCAGTAAACGACCTGAATGTCGTCACGCTCGGCTTTGCGGTCGATGATGGAGCTGTTGATGACCAGAACGCCGCCGGGCTTAACATGGGCCTCAAACTTGTCAAGAGAAGGACGGTTCATGGCGACAACAACGTCAGCCATGTCCACCAGAGGAGAAGCAACGGGATCGTCGTTGACGATAACGGAGCAGTTCGCGGTGCCTCCGCGCATCTCGGGGCCGTAGGAGGGCAGCCAGGAAACGTGCTTGCCGTCGAGCATGCATGCCATTGCAAGGAACTTACCGATCAGGAGCATACCCTGACCGCCGAAGCCTGCGAATATAAACTCTTTTTTCATATTATTCGGCCTCCTTGTCTTTCTTTACACCGAGGGGATAATAAGGGATCATATTCTCTTCCAGCCACTTCATTGCCTCAACGGGAGACAGACCCCAGTTGGTGGGGCAGGTGGACAGAACCTCTATCAGGCAGAAGCCCTTGCCCTGCATCTGATAGGTGAACGCCTTTTTGATAGCTCTCTTGGTCTTATTGATGTTTGCGTTGTTGTTGACAGCGCAGCGCTCGATATAGTAGGAGCCGGGTATGGTGGCGAGCATCTCGGAAACACGGATGGGCGCGCCGCACCATGCCTCATCACGGCCGTAGGGAGATGTGGTGGTCTTCTGGCCGACAAGAGTGGTGGGAGCCATCTGGCCGCCGGTCATGCCGTAGATAGCGTTGTTAACGAAAATGGTGCAGATCTTCTCACCGCGGTGTGCAGCGTGAACGATCTCTGCAGTACCGATGGAAGCGAGGTCGCCGTCGCCCTGATAGGTAAATACGAGGGCATCATTGCCGACAACACGCTTTGCGCCGGTGGCGACTGCGGGTGCGCGGCCGTGAGCAGCCTCGTACATATCGCAGTTAAAGTAATCATATGCAAACACGGAGCAGCCAACAGGTGCCACGCCGATGACCTTACCTTCTTCGATAACGCCTTCCTTGATGAGCTCGTCTATGGACTCCGCTACCAGACGGTGGATAATACCGTGGTTGCAGCCGGGGCAATAATGGAAAGTCTTGTCGGTAAGGAGCTTGGTTTTCTCAAATACTACGGACATTTATTTACCCTCCTTCATGCTGATGATCTTTGTAACGATCTCATCGGTAGTGGGCATCTGGGAGCCGCAGTGACCGTAGAAATCAACAGGCTTTGTGCCGTTTACCGCAAGCTTTACGTCCTGCAGCATCTGGCCTTCGTTCAGCTCTACATCGAGAACTGCCTTTACGCTTTCCGCATTGACTGCCTTGGAGACTGCGTCATAGGGGAAGGGCCATACGGTTATGGGGCGAACCAGACCGACGTTTATTCCCTGCTCCTTGAGCTCGTTGATCGCGGACTTTGCGATACGTGCAACGGTGCCGAATGCGGTGATGATGAACTCTGCGTTCTCGCAGTTGTAGTACTCCCACTGCTGCTCGTTTGCGACAACTTCCTTGTACATTGCCTGCAGAACGTCGTTATGAGCTGCCAGCTCTTCGGTCGAGATGTAGATGGAGTTTATAACGCCGCGCTTCTCAGGATCGTCGCCGGGCTTCCAGCCGGTGCACGCCCAGGGCTTCTTTTCGGGGTCGATTTTAAAATCGACGAAGTCGGGCATCTCGACAGGCTCCATCATCTGAGCGATGATGCCGTCTGCGATGAACAGTACGGGGATGCGGTACTGCTCTGCCTTGTCATATGCGTACATCATGATGTCGATAGCTTCCTGAACGGAGGAGGGTGCGTAGGTCAGCAGATGGTAGTCGCCGTTGCCGCCGCCCTTGACTGCCTGGAAGTAATCGCCCTGGGAAGCCTGAATGTTGCCGAGGCCGGGGCCGCCGCGCATTACGTTCAGGATGACCGCGGGAAGACGTGCGCCCGCGCAGTAGGAGATGCCTTCCTGCTTCAGGGATATGCCGGGGCTGGAGGAAGAGGTGATCGCACGTGCGCCGGTGCCGGCTGCGCCGTAGATCATGTTGATAGCTGCAACTTCCGACTCAGCCTGCAGGAAGCAGCCGCCGACCTCGGGCATACGAGCGGACATATACTCGGGAATTTCAGTCTGCGGGGTAATGGGATAGCCGAAGAAATAACGAGCGCCGGCTCTGATGGCTGCCTCTGCAATAGCTTCGCTACCCTTCATAAGAGTTTTGGCCATTTTTTATTCTCCTCCTTATTCCTTCTCGATGCGGATTACCACGTCGGGGCAAGTGCGTGCGCAGGATGCGCAGCCGATGCACTCTTCAGGTTTTACAACCTCTGCCGGGTGATAGCCTTTTGCGTTGATTTTTGCCTTGGAAAGTTCAATGCAACCCTTGGGGCAAGCTCTTGCACAGAGACCGCAGCCCTTGCACAGGTCCTCATTGATGGTTACCTTTACCATTTTTGCTACCTCTTTTCTTTTTGCTATTTTAAATTTTTGCTGTTTTAAATATATATGAGCCGCAGATGCGGGACATATCAAAGGTCTTTATGACGCGGGTCTACAGTATTAAGGCCGTATTTTATGTAAGAATCCCAGTCGCGGTGCATATACATATCGATCGCAATGGGCGTACCGATATACTTCGGGTCATGCCCCTCGGCTAAAAACTTATCAAGGAGTTCTTTCTTCCCTGTTGTATATGCAACAGGTATGCCTGTTCGATCCGACACCTCGCGGAGCATCTCGTACCCGTCCCTGAGTTCCTCAACGCTTGTCTCCGTTGCAAGGTTGGCGTTATTTATCATGCCGGTTATCTTAAGCCGCGAATGCAGCTCCATGCCCTGCTGAAGCTTGATTAGCTTTTCAACGGTACCGGAAAGAGGCCTGCGGATATTGACGACATTCAGAACCTCCAAGGCACCATCTTCAAGTTCGGCAAAATCCTGGTGATAGCGGCCAAGAGCCGTTGCGCCTACATCGTCGCCGCCGACGTCGAAAATGACGGTGTCCCAGTCCAGAACGAAAGCCGAGGCGACTTCAGCCGGCAGGGATAAGGTTTCTATGCCGGAGCAGGCGTAGTTCGGGGAAACCAGTCGTATCTCCTTCTGCTCGACCATTCTGCCGCGCTCCGTGAGACGGAAATATGTATTGACCATGTCAAGGTCGATAAGCTCGGTCTTATCCCCTCTTGCCGCTGCCTGCATGGCAAAGTTGAGCGCAAGCTCGCTCTTACCGCTACCGTAATTTCCAATCAGAACCTTAACATTTTTCATTTGCAGTACACCTTCTGTTCAGTATATGTATCCACTGAATCGTATATATTGTATCATCATGAAATTTTTCAGTCAACAAGCCAAGCCGTTAATTATCAAACTTTCGTCCTCAAAAATTCACAAAATTCGCCTCATTTTTTTGTATGTTTAGTCAATAGCTATATTTTTTGGGTGCATTTGCATTTAAATCGGCACATTATATATAATCATTTAGCTATATTGCATTTTCGCTGTCACAAACAGGTAAAAACAAGCACTTTCCGAGCCAGTTTCTCCCCGGACGGCTTTTTAATGCAGTAAATGAACTAAAAAGCCGAATGGCATACATTCGGCTTTTTATACAGACTGACCAAAACAGTAAAAACGAGATAAGAAAAACCCGAACACACCCGGAAGTTCACCAGGATAATAACACAACTCCTCATAATGCAGTTTTTGCTGCATTATGAGGAACTCCCGGCCTTTTATTAAGTTGCCAAGTTCCATTGCGGATATCGCGGTTATTAACAATGCGCTGTTGGACTGGAACACCGGCAGGCACGCTCTGATGACTCTGTTGGTAGGTGCGCTGGCGGCAGGTATTTGCGCGGCATGTAGCGCTTCTGTTCTACACCACATCGGAGGTTTACACAAATTTTGGGATGGTCTCTGACCGTCCTGCAAAAGATAAAGATTGTCGGAAGCAACTCAGTCATTCTCTTTA
>CALZAG010000103.1 GCA_945613045.1 uncultured Clostridia bacterium
GAGCCACCTTCCCCTCAAGGGGAAGGCAGGGGCAAAACTTCTTTCGCTGCCGGTCGATTTATACTGCGTGCTTTTTCAGATAGGCGCTTCGCACTATCGTACGGCATATAGCCTTCCCCTTGAGGGGAAGGTGTCGGCGCAGCCGACGGATGAGGTGTTCATTCAAATCAAATACCTCTTTTGTTTTTTCGTGTTCCCGCGCCGTATGACAATACCGGCAGCACTTCGTGTGCTGCCGGTATTATAATATGTATCCTATTTCCCGTTCTGCTTCTTGAGCTCCTCGAGGATCTCGCCGAGAAGCTCCTCGGTGGTCGGCGCGGCGGGTGCCTCCTCCTTGACCTCTTCCTCCTTCTTATGGGCAAGCTCGCGTGCCTTGTTGAAGAATTTCACCACGAGAAACACCACGAAGGCAACGAGAATAAAGTCGATGACGACCGCAATGAAGCTGCCGAAGCCGATCACTATCGCCTCCTGCACCACCTCGCCGTTCTCGACGATCTCCGGACGGGCTATCACGTTCAGCGCGCTCATATCGCGTGCGCCGAACAGCCAGCTTATGAAGGGCATGAACAGGTCGTTCACAAGTGAGGTCGTGATCTTGCCGAAGGCGGTGGCGATGATGACGCCGACCGCCATATCAAGCACGTTGCCGCGCATGATAAACTCTTTGAATTCCGAGATAAACTTTTTCATTTTCCTTTACCTTTCAATACATATATTTTTCACTTCTTAGGTATCAGCAGCTCCGTGCCGCCCATGTACGGGCGCAGTGCCTCGGGTATCGTCACGCTGCCGTCGGCCTGCAGGTGGTTTTCAAGAAACGCTATCAGCATACGCGGCGGCGCGACGACGGTGTTGTTGAGCGTGTGGGGCAGATACGTCCTGCCGTCCTCGCCCTTGACGCGCATTCTCAGCCTGCGCGCCTGAGCGTCGCCGAGGTTCGAGCAGGAGCAGACCTCGAAATACTTCTTCTGGCGCGGCGACCACGCCTCGATATCGCAGGACTTGACCTTGAGGTCGGCAAGATCGCCCGAGCAGCACTCAAGCTGGCGCACCGGTATCTCAAGGCTGCGGAACAGCTCGACGGAGAAGCGCCACATCTTCTCGTACCACTCCATGCTCTCGGAGGGCTTGCAGACAACTATCATCTCCTGCTTTTCAAACTGGTGGATGCGGTAGACTCCGCGCTCTTCGATGCCGTGCGCGCCCTTTTCCTTGCGGAAGCAGGGACTGTAGCTCGTCAGGGTCTGCGGCAGCTTCGCCTCGGGTATCATCTGGTCGATGAACTTGCCTATCATCGAGTGCTCCGAGGTGCCGATCAGATACAGGTCCTCGCCCTCGATCTTATACATCATCGCGTCCATCTCCGCGAAGCTCATAACCCCCGTCACGACGTTGGAGCGGATCATGAACGGCGGTATGCAGTAGGTGAAGCCCTTGCCGATCATGAAGTCGCGCGCATAGGCGGTGACGGCCGAGTGCAGGCGGGCGATATCGCCCATGAGGTAGTAAAAGCCGTTGCCGGAAACGCGGCCTGCCGCGTCCATGTCGATGCCGTCAAAGCTCTCCATTATCTCGGTGTGGTAGGGGATGTCAAAATCGGGCACGACCGGCTCGCCGAAGCGCTGCACCTCGACGTTGCAGCTGTCGTCCGGGCCGATAGGGACGGAGGGGTCTATCATGTTGGGGATGGTCATCATGATGGTCTTTATCCGCTCGCCCATCTCCGCGGTCGCTTTCTCAAGCTCGGCAAGGCGGTCGGCGTTTGCCTTGACCTGCGCCTTGGCCTCCTCGGCCTCGGCAAGCTTCGACGGGTCCTTCTTCGCCTGACCCATGAGCTGGCCGACCTTCTTGGAAAGGGCGTTGCGGCTGGCGCGAAGCTCGTTTGCCTCGGTCAGCGCCGCGCGGTAGCGAGCGTCAAGCTCCACGACCTCGTCCACCAGAGGCAGCTTCTCCTCCTGATACTTCTTCCTTATGTTCTCCCTGACTGCCTCCGCGTTCTCGCGGACAAACTTTATATCGAGCATATTGATTACTCCTTGTTATATTATCTTATAATATTATACTGTCAGTTTATTATTTCTTCCCAGGTGCGGCCCATGCGGGTTAGATTTGCTATGAGCGCCTCGCGGTCGTCGCTGTCATAAAATTCCAGAACTATTTTGCCGCCACGCCGCTTTTGCTCTATGCCGACCTTGCGGCCGAGGCTGCGGCTGAGTTGATCCTCGGTCTCGGCGATGTAGTCGACCACCAGCTTCTGCGCTTCATCCTCCTCTGGAGGCTGCTCGCTGAGCTTTTTTATGGTCTTTGCAACGAGCTGCTCGGTCTTTCTGACGGAAAGCCCGCCGTCGATGACGGCCTTGGCTGCCTTGAGCTGCTCGCCCTCGTCGCTCAGGGGAAGGAGAGCCCTTGCGTGACCGGCGGAGAGCTTGCCCTCCTCGACCAGCGGCAGAACCGCTTTGCTCAGGCTCAGCAGGCGCATTGCGTTTGCGATGGCCGGCCTTGAGCGCCCGACGCTCTGCGAAGCCTCCTCCTGAGTCAAGCCGTATTCCTCGATCAGGCTTTTGTAGCCGAGAGCCTCCTCGATCGGATTCAGGTCCTCGCGCTGGAGGTTTTCAACGAGCGCAAGCTCCGCGACCCTGCGGTCATCCGCTTCGATCACGCGCACCGGCACCTCTATAAGCCCCGCAAGGCGGCTTGCGCGCCAGCGCCTCTCGCCGGCTATTATCTGATAGTAGCCGCTGTCGCGCCTGCGGACGGTTATGGGCTGAATCAGCCCGTACTGTGATATGGAATCTGCCAGCTCCTGAAGACTTTCGTCGTCAAAACGGCTTCGGGGCTGCTCGGCGCGGGGCTCGACCTTCGAAATCGGCAGGTAGATGAGCTCGCCCTCGGAGTCGTTATCGAGAATATCCTCGCCGAATAGCTCGCTGAGACCTCTGCCCAGACCCTTTTTAATTTCCTTTGCCATTTTTAACTCCTTTTCTGTACTTTTCGCGCAGCAGGAATTCGTCAGCCAGCCTCATGTAAGCGCGGCTGCCCTTGCCTATCTTGTCGTAAGCGACGCCGGGCTTGCCATGGCTGGGCGCCTCGGACAGCCTTACGCTGCGGGGGATGACCGTCTCGTATACCTTTGCGCCGAAATATTCCTTGAGCTCGAACGCCACCTGCTGGGTGAGGTTTGTTCGCGCATCGTACATCGTCATGACGATGCCCTGGATGCGCAGACCCGGGTTCAGGCGCTTATTGCACATTTTGATGGTCGTCATCAGGTCCGCGATGCCCTCAAGGGCGTAATACTCGCACTGCATGGGGATGATAACGCAGTCGGCCGCGACAAGTGCGTTGAGCGTCAGCAGCTCCAGCGAGGGAGGGCAGTCGATAAATATGTAATCATAGTCGTTATAGACCATCTGCAATGCGTTTTTGAGCACGAATTCCCGCTTTTCCCGCCGCACGAGCTCGACGGAGGCTCCGGAAAGCTCCTTATTGGAGGGTATAACGTCTCCGTAAGGCGTTTTGCGGACGCAGTCGGCCGTATCCGCGCCCTTTATGAGCAGCTCGTATGTACCGGGGGCGGAATACTTGTCAACGCCCATGCCCGAGGTCGAGTTGCCCTGCGGGTCGCAGTCGACAAGCAGCACCTTTTTGCCCTTTTGCTTCAGCGCACAGCAGAGGTTAACGCAGGTCGTCGTCTTTCCGACGCCGCCCTTCTGATTTGCAATTGCTATAATTCTGGACATAGTTTCACCTCTTGCCCTATTATAGCAAGTCTATGCGTTCATTTCAACGTTTCACGTGAAACATTTTCAATAATTATTGCCTTTGTTTCACGTGAAACATCATTCGACAAGCATATCGACGTCCTCAACGCTCAGACCGCTGTGCAGTGCGAGGTTCACTCCGTATGCAATGAGCTTGGACACGGACTTCACCAGCTCGTCGATGTTCCGCGGCGTGACGAACAGGCCTTTTGCGGCTTCATCCTGAGTAAAGGCGGAGGCGTCCACGACGGTGGGCAGGCCGACGGCAATAACGGGGCGGCCGAGATATTCCGCGTTTATGGCGGCTCTGTCATTGCCGACGCCGCTGCCGGGGGATATACCCGTATCGCAGATCTGGATGTTACGACAAAGCCTGCCGATCTCGCCGCTGGCAAGCGCGTCGACGGCGATAACGCAGTCCGGCTTGACCAGCTCGCACATTGAGCGCACCGTCTGCGCGCTCTCAACGCCCGTAGTTCCCAGAACGCCGGTGCGCAGTACGGCCACGCTGGAAAAGGCGGCAAAATCCTCGGGCAGGGAGTCCTTGAGGTGCCGCGTGACGATAAGGCTGTCGGCGGTCGCGGGCCCAACCGCGTCAGGAGCAACCGCCCGGTTACCGAGACAGGCAATCATAAAGCTTTTTGAATTTGAAACCGCATCGAAGCCGCGCAAAAGCTCAGCCAGCGCGTTTGCGCAGTCTGAAAAGCTCAGGGCGCGGCGGCTAACATATTCTTCCATTTCGATGGTCAGATACTTTCCCTCCGGCTTGCCTATGGCGTCGGCGCCGGCGGGTGAAGTGATCTCCACCTTGCTGACACGGCAGCCCCGGACGGTCAATTCCTCTGAGCTGACGCCCTCGACGGGCGTTTCGAGCCGGGCGCTGGCCTCGGCGGCGAGGTCGGTTCTGGCGTAGGATCTTTGCATGGCGCACCTCGTTAAATCAAGATATAGTATATCTTTGCCGTCCGCGCCACAACTAATACATACGGCGAAAAAATATTCGGAAATTTAAGAAAATGCTTGATTTTTCAATGCGTAAATGGTAAAATTATTATCCGCGAGCGTCTACTCGCGTTTCGTTACGTTATTCAGTCCCAACGGCAGTAACCATCAGCTCAGTCTGATAGCCGGCGTAAACCGGCGGTTTTCGCCGGAAAATCCCGTGAGGATTTTTGTTACTAAGTTACAAGGAGGTGCACGCGATGCCCAACATCAAGTCAGCGATGAAGAGAGACGAAAAGTCCAAGGAGCTCCGCGCAAAGAACCGCGCAGGCAAGACCGCTCTCAAGACCGTCATGAAGAAGTTTGACGCAGCAGTTGAAGGCGGTGACAAGACCGCAGCAGCGGAGAGCTACAAGGTCGCAGTCAAGGCAGTCGACAAGGCGGCAGGCAAGGGTCTTATCCATAAGAACAACGCCGCTCACAAGAAGTCCGCAATGACCGTCAAGCTCAACAATATGGAGTAATTCTTAAAAAGATTCAAGCCCCGAACTTTCGTTCGGGGCTTTTGTCTAAGTGTACTGTATTTCCATGCGGGCAATTAGCGCTGAGGCCGTGCATATCTTTTATGCGTCGGCACGACCGGTGGCAATGGCGGTATTCGTTTTAGAGGAGCGGACGAGCGATGCTCGGTCTTGACAGACGGTCAATTCGCATT
>CALZAG010000104.1 GCA_945613045.1 uncultured Clostridia bacterium
AAAAAGTGTTGCATTAGCCTATAAGGTATGATATATTGTTAACGATATTTGGAGTCGCGTACCCCCCGTGACCCTGCTCCCGTGGTGTAAAAAGCCTCGGGAGCTTTGCTTTTCTGCAAGAGGGGTCTGCCGAGCGGGGCTTGCTACTCAATGCGTTGTGTGGTAAAATATTTTTAAATAAATCAGAAGCTTTAAGAACAAGGAGAATATATAATGGAAATCGGCATAAAAGGTAAAGTCGAAACTGTTGTAAATGAAGCAAACACCGCTAAATTCGTGGGCAGCGGTTCGCTGGACGTGTTCGCCACTCCCAACATGGTCGGGCTCATGGAGCAGGCGGCGCAGATGTCGGTCGCGCCTTATCTCGAGGAAGGGCAGGGCACAGTCGGTACCAGACTCGACATCAGCCACGATGCGGCGACACCTCTTGGCATGAAGGTCTGGGCGGAGAGCGAGCTTATCGAGATCGACCGCCGCAGGCTGGTGTTCGAGGTCAAGGCGTATGACGAGTGCGGCCTCATAGGCCAGGGCAGACACGAGCGTTTTATCATAGCCAATGAGAAATTTCTGGCCAAGGTCAACGAAAAGAGTGCGAAGAAATGAAAAAATTCATTGTTCTGATAGGTAACTACGGCTCCGGAAAGACCGAGATAGCCATAAACCTTGCGGTGAACTCCGCAAACAAGGGACTGAACACCCTCGTGATCGACCTTGACAAGGTAAACGACTATTTTCGTATGTCCGACCGCGTGGACGTGCTCAAGGAGAATAAGGTAAATCTCGTATCCCCCACCTTCGCGGGGCAGGGCGTCACGCCCAGCAATATGTCAGCCGCGGTGGCCTCGGCCTTCGCGGGCGACTGGGATCTGTGCGTTTTCGACGTCGGCGGCGACGCGGCGGGAGCCATGTCGCTCGGCCGCTATCATCCGGATTTCGCGGCATTGGAGCCGGGTCAGCTCGAGGTCTACGACATCGTCAACGTATTCCGCCCCATGTCCGAGAGTCCTGAGAAAATAATAAAGCTCAAGGAGGAGATGGAGGGCTTTGCCCGCCTTAAGGTCACGGGCTTTGTGAATAACTCAAACCTTCTCAACTATGCCAGTGCCGACGATATCCGTCAGGGCTATGAGGTGCTGCGCGAGACGAGCATAATGACCGGCATCCCCGTTGCCCACACCACGGGCAGGAAATGCTTTGTGGAGGAGTTCCTGCGCGATGAGCGTGACACGAAGTATATCGGCGAGCCGATAGGGCTTGAGACCTATATGCACAGGTCTTGGGAGGCCTTCACCACGATGGGACTTTGAAAACGAAAAACCGCCCGACTGCTAATTAAGCAGTCGGACGTTTTTTACCCTTCCATTATGTGCAGGGCGCGTATCTGCGCGTTTTCAATGTGGCTTTGAACATCAAAGGCGTGCTTTTCGAGGTAATCCCAGCTCCCGCAGGTGAGCCTCTGGGCTCTGAGCTCCTTGACCGTTTCGGCGCAGATGTCCTCAATTACGGCGGCCTTGAGCTTTTGTCCTCCGGCGTCGTTATCGGCGGTGAGGAGAAATTCAAGGGCCTCGGCGAGCTGACCGAGCCTCGGAAGATCGCGCATACCGCGCAGCAGCCACTTGTAATACGGCGCGTGGGCGCGGTTTAAAAGGTACACCGCTTCAGCGGCGTTTCTGACAAACTCGTCCAGAGCAAGAACGGCGGCGCCCTCCTCGCCGTGCCTGAGGCAGCGCGAGTAGTTGTACTGTCCGGCCTGAGCCATGAATATGAGCCGCGAAGCCAGCTTTTTGCGCCGAACATCCTCGGGCATACCGCTCTTTATGGCGTCGCGGATACGGGAAAACTCACCGAGGTCATCGCGGAATACATCGCCGTTTGAGGCCTCGGCAAGGGCGTGAGAGGGCAGATACAGCCAGTCCTGCCAGGTCTCGGGCGCTTTGCCGGTGCCTGTATAGGGCCTGTAAAAATCGCTTATGCGCATGACCCCAACGCCGGATGTGCCGAGAACGGAGGCCTCTCCGCCGGCTTTCCCGCATAAAGCGCGGTATTCCCGGGCGAGCCTGACGCCGATGGCGGCGTCGTCGGAGTCCGTCAGCCAGAGGCAGAAGCCGGGTTCAAAGTCGTGGTCGCGGGAGAGCTCATCGTCAAAGCCGAAGCACTGTGAGCCGCGCCCGGCAAGCCCCACGGCGATGCGGCCCTCATATTGGGGGAATTTTTCTCTTATCATTGCCGCGCCCTTTTCGAAATAAAGGCTGCGGGCAAGTTCAAATCCTTTCATTTATCTCATCCAATCTTTTTTTAAGAGCCTGCGCGTACACGAAAAAGCCGAAGTGCTCAAAAGTGGGCAGGCATTTTGAGATGGTAAAGGCGTGGTAGCCGTCGAGGGGAAGTCCCGATTCCGTGAGACTGAGCCACGCATCGTCGAGCATGTTTTCTATTTTGTCCTCCCGCCCCATGAGCTCGCAGAGCTCTGCCATGTTGCAGTAGGTCACCGCGACCTCGTTATCGCCGCCCCTGCAGCGGCGCATTATGGAGACGGCCTTCAGGTAATACTGCTCGGCTGTCTCATACTCGCCGATGTCCTGATACGCCAGCGCCATGTTGTTGAACAGTCCGCCGAAGCGGTAGTCGAGGGGGTCGAGATGCTCTGAGTATACGCGCGAGACCTGAACGAAAAGGGGAACGGCCTCGTCCGACCTGCCGAGAAACTTCAGAGTGGTAGCGGCGTTGAGCATGACGGTCGCGCCGGACACTGTGCCGCCCATGCGGTGAAGGCGTATAAGCTCCAGCCCGCGGTCGACGGCGGCCTTGGCGGCGGCTTTGTCACCTGTGCGCCGATGCAGGCCCATGAGCTCGCTCTGTATCGAAAGCTCCGAGCGCCAGTCTCCGGCTGAAAAAACCCTGTCGCGCCAATAATTCAGATGACCGACAGCCTCGTCGTAATGTCCACTGTTCAGAAACGCATCCAGAATCGCCGTGACTTCCTTTATGTCCGCGGCCACGGGGCATGGGGCGGAGTCGGGTCTTCCGGAATAGTCGGAGCAGTCAAAACAGCAGCTCGGTTCGGAGTAATCACGCTTGTCCATACTATCACCTCAAATTAATATTACCACCGACAGCGAAAGTTGCCGGTGGCAGATACCACAGAATGTATGCTCTTGATAATTTGCGGCTCACGGGATATGATATGACCATGGAAAAACGGTATGTGAAAATCTTTATAGCCGTACAGGCGCTGCTTTACGTGTCGTTTCTGTGGCTCGACATGAGCGGCGCGGGTGGCAGCAGGTGGATAAAGTATGCGTCAATCGTCCTGTGCCTCGGCTTTTCAGCGCTCTTGAGCGCAAGGGGCGGGGAAGGGCTCGTGACGGCCGCGATGGGCTTCACTCTTGCAGCAGATACCTTTCTTCTGATTTTGGATACGGCTTATGCCGCGGGCGTGGCGCTTTTCTGCGCGGTGCAGGCGCTGTACTTTGTCCGTATTTACAGGGCAAACGGCCGACGCGCGGCGCTCCCTGCGCGGCTTGCGCTGCTTTTGGCCGCCGTCGCCGCCCTGTGGATGCTGGATATGCTCAGCCCGCTGAACCTGCTGGCGGCTCTGTATTTTACGGCCTTCGTGTGCAACGCGGCGCAGAGCCTGAGCATTAAAAACGCCCTGTTTTCAGCGGGACTCATCCTGTTTTTGTGCTGTGATATATGCGTGGGCGTCCACAACGTTCCGGAGCTTTTCTCCGCGGGCCTGCGCAGCTTTGCCGATATCGGCATGTGGTTGTTTTATCTGCCGGCGCAGGTGCTCATAACGCTCTCGGGGAGGAAGAACTAACGCCTGCCTTTGTTCAATGACAGCATGAGAATGTTCAAAAGTACGCTTATCGCCATAAACGCAAGCACGACCAGACAGAGCGCGGATATCGTGTCGTCGACGGCTGCCCAGTCTCCGGTCATCACATTTTGACAAATATCAAAAAACTGAGCGCTGACCGCCGCTCCCGCAAGCCCCATGCTTGCCAGCACGCTGCCCGAAGCTCCGCGAACGCTTCCGCGGGTGATGCGCCATACGGGGACCATCCATGCGGCCAGACCGAAAATTATGCTCACTGCCGGGAAGAGAAGGGCGGAGCCGTTTTGCAGAAGCAGGATAAGCAATATTGCCGCAACGAGCGCCGAAGCGAAAACGGCTCCGAAGCCGAGACCGCGGAGGACAGCACCCGACGATTTTGAAATGCAGAGCGTGTCGGCGAGCAGCTGCTCGGCTGCCTGTGTACTGATGCTGCTCTCATTGCTTCGCTCAGACTGCATGAGCTCGACCAATGTCACGCCCAGAGCGTCCGCGAGGGCCTCGAGGTTTCCAATATCGGGAAGCCCCGCGCCGCGCTCCCACTTGCTTATAGTTTTATCCGAAAGGAAAAGCTTGGAGGCAAGCTCGGCCTGCGTCATACCCTTCTCTTTTCTTATTGAGGCGATAAACGCGCCCATTTTATTTGCATCCATAATATGCACCTCCTGTGCTCAAGCATAGACCTTGACCGACGTCTGCGCAACCTACGCTCCGTTTACATGGCTTAAACCGCATTATATCAAACATCGAGAGGAAAAAGAATGAACAAACTGCTTTCCGTTATTATGAGTATAGCGGTCGCGGCGGCGCTGCTGACCGGTTCGATTGCCGCGCCCATCTGCCTGAGGAGCTTCTATTATGCGCACATCGGGCCACTGGGGCTCGAGGAGAAAAGCGGGCTGAGCGAAAATGAGATAAGGCAGGCCTACGACGAGGTGCTGGACTACTGCACCGGAAAAAGTGATGAGTTCTCGGCGGGCGTGCTGCCTTTTTCCGCCGACGGCGCGGCGCACTTTGCCGACTGCCGCGAGCTGTTTATATTAGATTTTCGCGTTTTTGCCGTCAGCGCCGTACTTATCGTCGCCCTGACCATGTACAGGAGAAAGCGCGGCCTGCACAGATTTTTGGGACGCGGCCCCGCCTTCTGGGGAGCAGCGGGCATTGGCGGAGTCCTGTGCGTTGTCGGAGCTCTGGCGGCAGCGGATTTTGACCGTGCGTTCACGGTGTTCCACAGCGTTTTCTTCCCCGGCAAGGATAACTGGATATTCGATCAGAGAACCGATCCCATCATAAGGCTCATGCCTGAGGAGTTTTTCCGCAACTGCGCGATACTTATTCTCGCACTGCTCATCTTGGCAGCCGCGGTCATAATGCTTGCCGATCTGAGAAAGAAAAAATAGCCGAAAAATGCTTGACTTTACGCTTAAACTGAATTATAATGGGCAAGCTGATTAGTCAGCCAAGTAAATATTTTTTACTCGGAGAAGTCGCGTAGTCCGGCCGAGCGCGCACGATTGGAAATCGTGTAACACCCATAAGGTGTTCGAGGGTTCAAATCCCTCCTTCTCCGCCA
>CALZAG010000105.1 GCA_945613045.1 uncultured Clostridia bacterium
CACGTCGTCTGCGGCGGCACAACGGCAAAGATCGCCGCTGAGTATCTGGGAGTATCCGTGCAGACAAATTTGACCTCTCCAGACCCGGATATACCTCCCACATCCGTCATTGAGGGCGTTGACCTCACCACAGAAGGCATTATAACCGTCGATAAGATCCTGTCCTACGCAACAGACTATGTTAAGGACAACCGAAGCTTTGAACAGTGGTGCTATAAAAAAGACGGCGCATCACTCGCCGCCAGACTTCTGTTTGAGGACGCTACGGATATCAATATGTTTATCGGCCACGCGGCAAACCCTGCGCATAACGAAATGCCGATCAATTTCAACGTTAAAATGCAGATACTTAAAAAGCTTTCAAAGCGGCTTAAGGAAATGGGTAAAAGAGTGAAAGTCCTTGACTTTTAAGCGAGAAAAGGCCTCGGTTCATACCGAGGCCTTTTATTATATACCCATGATATACCCATGCTGCTTCAATGCATTTACGCGCTGTTCAAAATCATAAGTACCACGCTCTGCCGTTATAAGGGCAGAACCTGTAAGCAAGCCCGGGCGCGAGCCGGTCACCGTTGCGGCAGAGAAGCTCATCGACTCTGACAAAGTCATAGCCATCATTCAGCAGTATATCAATGGCGCGCAACACCGCCGGCACCGTCGCCTCCTTTGTATCATGCAGGAGGATCACATCGCCGTCCCTCGCCTTATCGACCAGCCAGCTGCATATATAATCCTCGTCGGTATTGACCCAGTCCCGAGGAGTTCCCGACCACAGCGCAGCTATCATATCGATCTTATTGAGCTGTGTGCCGAGGTAGTAGCCGTAGGGCGGTCTGAGAAATTGCGGGCGCTCCCCTGTTATGCTCTCGATAAGGTCGTTTGTTCGGGCGATCTCGTCCGCGATCTCATCTTCGGTACACTTGAGAAAGTTAATATGCGACCATGTGTGGCAGCCGACAAGGTGGCCGTCCTCGTGCATGGTCTTCACAAGCTCCGGACGCTTTTCGACCTTGCTTCCCATGAGAAAGAAGCTTGCTTTTACTCCGCGCTCACGCAGTCCGTCAAGAAGCTCCTGCGTATATTTTCCGGGACCGTCGTCAAAGGTCAGCGCGATCTGCTTTTCGAAATCCGACGTATTCTCGAAAAAATAATTCTTCTCAAACGGCGTTGTGATATAAGTCAGCAGCACAAGCACGAGCAGCAGCGCAAGGACTGAGGACGCTGCGCGGATGATTTTTTTCTTCTTCATATTCTCGCTGCGCCGCTTTTTACCGCGGCGCTTTTTACCGCCTCAGCCACGACTTTGCCCACTCTCGGGTCGAAGGCCTGAGGAAGGATATTATCGCAGCACAGCTCCTCATCGCTCACAAGCCCCGCTATTGCATTGGCGGCGGCGATCTTCATCTCGTCGTTTATCTCGGAAGCCCGGGCATCCAGCGCGCCGCGGAAAATACCGGGGAACGCGAGTACGTTATTTATCTGGTTGGGATAGTCGCTTCTGCCTGTTGACACGACTGCGGCTCCGGCCTTCTTTGCCTCATCGGGAAAGATCTCCGGCGTGGGGTTTGCGCAGGCAAAAACTATGGCATTTTCCGCCATGCTCCTGACCATTTCAGGCGTTAAAACGCCGGGTGCGGACACTCCGATGAACACGTCGGCGCCCTTTATAACGTCCTTGAGGCCTCCGCGCTCTCCTGCAGGATTCGTTTTTTCAGCTATCTCCTGCTTTGCGGGATTGAGATCGGCTCTTCCCTTATATATGGCTCCTCTGCGGTCGGTCATAACGACGTTCTTTGCGCCGACGGAAACGAGCAGCTTTATTATGGCAATGCCGGCGGCTCCGGCTCCGGAGGTGACGATCTTGACGTCGTCAAGCTTCTTCCCCACAGCCTTGAGCGCGTTCATAAGTCCCGCCAGCATAATGACCGCGGTACCGTGCTGGTCGTCATGAAATACCGGTATATCGCAGCGTTCTTTGAGCCTGCGCTCTATCTCAAAGCAGCGTGGCGCCGAGATATCCTCAAGGTTGACTCCGCCGAAGGAGCCGGCAAGCAGGGCGACGGTATTGACGATCTCGTCCACGTCCTTACTTCGTATGCACAGCGGGACGGCGTCAACGCCGCCGAATTCCTTGAACAGCACGCACTTACCCTCCATCACGGGCATTCCGGCCTCGGGGCCAATATCGCCGAGACCGAGCACGGCCGTGCCGTCGGTAACGACCGCCACAGTGTTCCAGCGACGGGTAAGCTCATAGCTTTTGCTTACATCCTTTTGTATCTCAAGGCAGGGCGCCGCAACACCCGGGGTATAGGCAAGGCTCAAAGCCTCACGGTCGCCCACCTTTGCGCGGGCCGTTACCTCTATTTTTCCTTTGAGCTTATAGTGCAGCTCAAGCGATTTTTCAGCGTAATCCATTTCCTTTTTTACTCACCTTTACTTAAATATGCCTTGGGGCCGATCTCATACAAATCGCGTCCCTCACTGTCGATGGCAACGGTAAGCGGCATATTGCGCACCGTCAGCTTTCGCACGGCCTCGCAGCCGAGGTCCTCCCAGCAGACGAGCTCCGCCTGCTCTATGGAGGCGGCCATCAGTGCTCCCGCTCCGCCTATCGCGGCGAGATATACAGCGCCGTTGCGGCGCATCGCGTCCTTTACGGCCTTGCTTCTCCCGCCTTTGCCTATCATGATCTTTAGTCCCGCGTCGAGAAGGCGCGGCGAATACGCATCCATTCTGCCGGAGGTCGTGGGACCTGCGGCGCCAATGCAGCAGCTTTCGGGCGCCGGCGTCGGCCCGACATAGTAGACAGCGCTTCCTGCCAGCTCAAACGGCGGCGTTTCGCCTCTGTCAAGCGCCTCGCAGATGCGCTTATGCGCAGCGTCGCGGGCCGTATATACCGTTCCTGACAGCAGGACGCTGTCCCCCGCTCTGAGCTCCTTCAGCTTTTCCGTGTCCGCCGGTACATTCAATATATATTCCATATCACACCTCACAGCTCGGCGCTTGCGCGTCTGGTCGCATGGCAGCTTATATTGACAGCCACCGGAAGTCCGGCTACATGGGTTGGCATGGTCTCTATTGCAAGCCCAAGCGCAGTGGTTCGTCCTCCGAAGCCCTGCGGGCCGATACCTGTTGCGTTTATCCCGTCCAGAAGCTCTTTTTCAAGCCCTGCATAATACTCGTCCTTGTTCGGCTCGTTCAGCGGACGCAGCAGCGCCTTTTTTGCAAGATACGCCGCTTTGTCAAAGCTTCCGCCTATGCCGACGCCTACAACTATCGGCGGGCAGGGGTTCGCCCCGGCCGCGTTCACCGTATCAAGCACGAATTTCTTTACACCCTCAACCCCGTCTGAGGGCTTGAGCATCTTAAGCGCGCTCATATTCTCGCTTCCGAAGCCTTTCGGCATCACGATTATGCGGAGCTTATCGCCCTGCGTAAGATGCAGGCTTATGAGCGCCGGAGTGTTATCGCCGGTGTTGACGCGGCGCAGCGGATCGCCCACAACGCTCTTGCGCAGGAGCCCCTCGTCGTAGCCGAGGCGCACGCCCTCGTTTATCGCTTTTTCAAGATCGCCCTCAATATGCACGTCCTGGCCGAGCTCCACAAAAACGCAGGCCATACCCGTATCCTGGCAGATTGGCAGGCACTTTTCTGCGGCCAGTGCGACATTATCCGAGAGGAGGCCGAGAATGCGCCTTGCTTCCGGCCATGGCTCGTTCTTTTCAGCATTTATTATTGCTTCAAGCACATCCGGCGGCAGCTGTCTGTTTGCTTTTATGCATAGCTGCGCCACAGTCTTTTTTATTAATCCAGCATCAATATTCCTCATAGCAGACTCCTTCATTTCTCTCGTATTATAAGCACAAAAAAGACAGGAGTCAACAAACTCCTGCCTTATTTTGCCCACGGCCTTCAAATCTTTCACGGAGAGTGCTCAATTCCCCGATACTGCATTCAAAGTCCGTGTCCGCTATTTGTTCCGTCGGCAAGGTACGCACAGTCTGCGTCAGCGCGAGCCTCCCACCGGAACAGGACCTTGCGTTATGGAATACTCCCCCCTGCGGATCGGGAAGCAGATAATCAGGTGTGGGCTCCGTCATATCACGACCCGAAAGATATTGTACAGCCATACCGCAGCTATCTCAATAAAAGGTCAGACCACCATCGGCTGCCAAGAGCTTTTCGGCAGCGTGGGCGGAAACATACCCTTTAAAACCTCATGTTCCCTTGTCAGCCGATGGTAACGTCCCCCCCATTAAATGAAATACGTTTAATGTGCCTTACACCACTCGACGATATCTTCGACGCACCAGCACGCAGGCTCGCCTACGCCGGTCGACGCCATCTTATATGTCGCCTTTTCCTGATCGCTGAGATTTTCTTTTCCCTCAAATCTCGCGGCGATCTCTTTATTTTTCACCTTCATTATAAGCTTGAGCGGCAGAGGAAGCTTATTGATGTTGAAGCCACCCTGTCGCGTGAACACCGGTACATCGGGATTGATATCGTTTTTCTCACGAGCAATAGACTCGCTCTTTGCGAAAACAGGGCTCATACCGACCTGAACCACGGCTCCGATATCATACTTCTTGGCCGCCTTGGCATAGCCCATGATCTTGCCTGCGAACAGCCAGCCGATAAATATTATCCGGCTGCCCTTGCGGATATTCTCCTCACCGAGCCTAAACGCCGGAATGTGAAGCTGCGCCGACAGCTTTTCAGCGTATCTCTGGCAGGAGCCTGTGCATGATTCGTAAACAACTGCGCTGAACATAGTGTACCTCCCAAATACAAATATTTGTTTTTTTCTTAGCATAGCACACATTCATTGCAAATTCAATAGTCCAAATTGTACATTATGTATATTTATTCTCCTGTTTTTTCACTCAGCCGCATAATTTGGTGGCCGACGGTTCATCCTGTTAAATTCTGTTTTTGCAATTTTCTATTGATTTCTTCCAACTTATATATTACAATTATATAAATATTAATTATTATCCGCTGCCGATGCTTCCGTGAGCACGGGCTCCGCGCTTCCCTTCCGGTAAGGGATAACCGGATACCGCATGGTTAACTCGAGGCGGAATAGGTATTAGTATCGCATTCTTGAAGAAAGGAGGAAAACTTAATATCATGGTAAAATCGGAAAAACTCGGCAAGCTGATGCTGACCGTCGGGTTTATGCTTGCAGTTTTACTGCTTGCAGGCTTTATGCTGTGCGCCACCGCCAGCGCCGATGAGTTGGAGCCGGTTCAGGAAACGACGCCCGTTGAGGAGACCGTTGCAGAGCTGGCCGATGTCCCGATTGCGGCTGCCGTTGATGAGCTGGCTGATATCCCGGAAGCGGTTTCCGCTGATGAGTCTGCCTTTGTCCTCAGCCAGGATTCCGTTGAC
>CALZAG010000106.1 GCA_945613045.1 uncultured Clostridia bacterium
ATAAAATCATCGACGAGAACGGGAGGGTGGGGGAGCGCCGGATATTCATCGCGGCAGGGGAAAAACTCCTTCACGAACACATCGTTTTTATACAGTCTCACGCTGTCGGCATTGGTGAATACAAAGACCCTGCCGATATCTCCTGCGGGGTGCTCGCCGATATCCATGGAGGAGGACACCACGCAGCAGGGCGCATTTTCGCTCTGGCTTGCGTACACAGCGGCCGCGAGCTTGGGGTTGCGGAACATATCCATAACGCCGTGGTAGCATATGCCGTCGCCGCTGCCGAAGTCCTGATGCGTGTTGTAATCGAACATACACCAGGGAAAAATACCGCAGATATCGTCGGCTGCGTACATCGCGTCGAGCACCTTCGCGTGCCTGAGGGCGTGGCTGAGGCGATGCCGCTCATCGTCAAAGGGCTTGGTGGGGAACATATGCCCGTTGCACTCGGACACAAGATAGGGTCTGTTTTTCTTCGAGGTGACGGCGCTTTTTGCCTTGAGACCTGCGTTGTCCCCGCTGTGGGAAAAGTCGTTGAAGGCGTATACGTCCTCGAGCAGACGGCTTTTTTCAAGATACCGCACGCCGCTCGTCTGACGGCTGCCGTCAATGCTGCGGGCGGCTTTGTTGGTGAGGCGGTAAAGCTCGTCGCAGTCCTGCGACTCGTTTATCCTAACGCCCCAGAGCATGACCGACGGGTGATGCATATACTGCCGCACCATCTCTTCTGTGTTGATGACGGCCTGCTTTTTCCAAGCCTCGTCGCCGATATGCTGCCAGCCGGGTATCTCGGTGAACACCAGGATTCCGAGCTCATCGCAGCGGTCGATAAAATGCTGTGACTGGGGATAGTGCGAGGTCCTGACGGCGTTGACGCCCAGCTCGTATTTGAGGATATCCGCGTCAAAGGCCTGAATCGAGGCTGGCATGGCATAGCCGACATAGGGGTAGGACTGATGCCGGTTGAGGCCCCTGAGCTTGACCTTTTCGCCGTTAAGATAAAAGCCGTCGTTTTCAAATCTTACAGTCCTGAAGCCGAAGCGGACGCAGCGCTCATCAATGACCCTGCCCGCTTCACAGGCTCTTATGCGGGCGGTGTACAGCACGGGGCTTTCCAAAGTCCAGAGCTTCCCGTCCGGTACGCTGAGCGTAAACTCTTTGCCGACGGCGGAGGCGGCGGTGCGGCCCTCGGGGTCGATTATATCGGTAATGACATGAGCGCTCGCGCTCGATATCCGAAGCCGTATTTCGCGCAGGCCGGTGTTTTCAAGAAGAGCCTCCTCGATATAACCGCATTCTCTGACCTCCAGAGTGACCTCGCGGTACAGTCCGCCGTAGCAGAGATAGTCGATAACAAAGCCGAAGGGCGGGATGTTGAGGCTCTCGCGGGTGTCGAGCCTGACGTCTATTGTGTTCTCCGCGCCGAAAACGACATGGTCGGTGATATCGACCGTGAAGGCGGTGTAGCCGCAGGCGTGACGCCCGGCTTCGGCGCCGTTGCAGAATACCACCGCCTCATGAGCCGCGCCGTCAAAGCGCAGCAGCAGCCGCTTGCCGCGCCAGTCCTCCGGCGCGTGAAAGCGCTTCCTGTAACCGCAGACCATCTGATAGGCCGTGCAGTCAGCGTAGTTGTACGGTATCTCCTTTGCGGTGTGCGGAAGCCTTACGGCGACGGCGTTTTCAAAGCCGCCGTCAAAATCCTCCGTGAAAAGCCAACCGTTATTAAATGGAATATTCATCATTGCTTCTCCTTGAATTATCACTACCTGAATTTTATCATATTCGGCCCTGTTTGCAAATCAAATAATTATTGCGTTTGAAAGCTCATGCCATTATAATATACACGAAATTTAATTTGGGAGTATGAATAATGGATAAGCTGCTGAACACAAAACTGTTTCTTCTCGACATGGACGGCACTCTTTACCTTGGCGACGAGGTGTTCGAGGGCGCGGTCGACTTTATAAATACCATCAGTGCGACCGGCAGGGAGTACATATACCTGACGAACAACTCCTCCCGCGCGGGCGTGGACTATGTGACCAGACTGCGCAGGCTGGGCTTCCCCTGCGAGCCGGAGAATGTTTTCACCTCCGGCATGGCCACCGCCATGTACCTGAATGAAAAATTCCCCGGCGCCGCGGTCTACCCCGTCGGAACACCGGCGTTTTTGGGTGAGCTTGAAAGCTACGGCGTGAAGCTTGACGACAGCGAGGCTGTAAAGGTCGTATGTGTGGGCTTTGACACTACGCTCACCTATGAAAAGCTCGATAAAGCTGTGCATTATCTGCGGCGCGGCGCGGCGTTCGTCGCGGCAAACCCTGACTGGGTATGCCCCATGCCCGCCGACGAGGTACTGCCCGACTGCGGCAGCATATGCGCCCTGCTGACCGCCGCTACCGGCGTTAAGCCCGAGTTTATCGGAAAGCCCAACAGAAATATGGTCGATATCATCTCCCGCAAGACGGGTGTTCCGAACGAAAATATCTGCTGCGTGGGAGACAGGCTTTATACCGACATCGCCGTTGCGCAGAACGCCGGCGCGGTATCAGTGTGCGTGCTCTCGGGCGAAAGCAGCATGGACGATATAAACGCCGCCGAGCGAAAGCCCGACTATGTGCTTAAAAACGTCGCCGAGCTTGCGCAGATCCTTAAAGCCAACTGAGACCGGCTTCTGCTATTTAAGCAGCCGCTGCTACAACAATTCGCGCTAAAAATATGCGGTGTTAAATGAGAATTGTTATCTATTGGGCAATCAATCTTCTGCTGTTCGTTTTTATGTATGGTACAAATCCGTTTATACCGTTTATCATTTGGATAGTTTTTATGATGTGCATTTGGATATATGAAGGCTACGGATATAATAACTACATTCAGGAAAAATATCCGGAAGAGTATGCGGCAGTGACTGGCAGGAAAAAAACTTTAAAAGCTCACTTCAAACTGTCTAAGAGCACTAAAGATCAGGAGCTAAAAATTAATCAGCAACGGATTAAACAAGTTATTGTATCAATTATAATCTGGTTTATTCTTGCTCCTGTTGTTTTAATTTTGGGAGCAATTAATTAATTAATTCAGATATTTTTGAACGAAAATAATGCGGATGCTTTCCATATCGGGTCTCATAGGCCAAGGTGATTTATATGTTTTCTTTCTTAAAATGGGCATCTGAATTTCCTCTTGCTTTATGGGTTTTATTATCATTTGACAGCATATTTACATTAAGACTCATAATATTTGACATGCTTGTCGGTAGCTTTGACGGCAGGTATAATACCTGCAGAAAGAAAGCTGTTGCTATAAGAAAGCAGCAAAACTTACTCTCTCGTTTCAGTTTCAAATACATAGAAGAGTATGTATGCGATAAGCTCCGCAAGCCTTACAAAAGGTATATTGTGATAAAAGTGTTATATGATATATGGTTTGTAATCGGTTTATTGTTTATGATAACAGTATGGGCCTATAGTTTTAATAATGAATTACTTGTTATAGTAAAAGGAGTAATTATTATTATTAGTATCTTGATGTGGATACTGTTATTTATACCATATGATCCCTTTACAAGGCGAACACGACGGATTGATTTCAAATTTCCTAATAGATAAATCATAACGCCATAAAACAATATAGCTAATACAGCAACACTGTGTTTAGTTAGCTTGATAGACGCCATGACCGCACAAATCAACACTCAAAAACAGGCGGACTATTGCGACACCGAAATAAGGCTGAAAAAGCTTCCCTTCGAGCCGAAGGGAAGCTTTTTGATATCAGCACATCAGCCGTATACCCATGCGTTGGGGAGGTAGCGGCACTGTATCTGCGGGTTTGAACATTTTGTTATGTACTCGCCGTTGTACCATATAACGGCACTTGTGCCGCCGTCAAGGTTCATGGCCTGATAGGCGTCATAGCGCTGCATGATGTTGGTGCATTCGGGAAGACCGACACCGAGCGAACGGCCGGGAAGACGGCCTTCGATCACGAGCATCAGCACTTCGCCGTGGCGTGTCTGGCCGAGAACGGCGCGGGGCTGAATGGAGGTAAATCCGGAAAGATCGTCCACAAGGGCCTTTCCGTCGATTATGAGAGCGGGGCTGAATTCAACGGCGTCCGTCGTACCCTTGCCCACCTCGTTGTACGCGTCGGTGATATATAGCCTGTCATCGTCGTGCAGCTCGATGCGCTTTTTACCGTAGCCGTAGTGCGTACCGTATTCCCGGCCCTCGCACATGGTATAGCCCGCCAGATCGCCGCCGGAGCCAACGCCGTTTGCGTCGATGAAGCCGCTGCCGGTTATACCGATAACGCCATCGTTGTTTTTGACAAGATCCTCAAGGTACTCGCCGTAAGCGCCGATGTGACTGGAAAGACAGCAGCGCAGCAGGGAGGGATCCTTTGCTATCGCCAGTACGCCCTGGTAACCTGAGCCTTTAACACGGACGATAAGAATTTTGTTTTTAGCGTCAACGGCCAGGACCTGATCGCCCTGCGTGGTCTTGATGCTCGTGCCGTCGTCGTCAATGCCGGCTTCGTTTATGTAGATCTTATCCCAACCGCTTTTGGTAACACCGGGATTTGTCTTGACGTATTGTTCAAAAGAGGTCTGATCAAGCTCGCTGAAAAGCTTGAAGAAGTCCTTTTTGCTCTCAAGCTCCTGCTCAGCCTTGCTGTCCTTGCTATCATCCCATTTGCTGATTATTCCCGCCTGACTTTCCTCAGCGTCAACTACGCGGCTCATGACCTCGTCTATCATATCCTGAGGGAAGAAAAACTCAGCCAGCCAGTGATGGTTGAGCGTCAACATGGCGGTCTCGATATATGCCTCACGGAGATTTTTGATTGCCGGAATATTTGTATAGACCACAAAGGTATACATACCGAGAAGCAGGGCAATGATGCAGGCGAAGGTGACCAGGACCTTGCGTAGCCTGCGGGGTTTTTTGGCCGGTTTGGTTTTGACGGCAGCAACGGCGGCGGGACGTTTTTCTTCACTTCCGGAGCCGGACTTGGCGGATGAGTGCTTCCCGCTGGAAGAAGAACCGAAAAGTTTTATTTAAAGCGCCTCCTCTGGAGCGTTATGCCCGAATATTGCTTTAATAATAACACATTTTATGTGTTATTCCAACATAATTTTACCCAAGTTTTCCGACGACTTCTTGCAAATAATTGTCCATTTCGACGATTTGTTTCAGCGCTTGTTAACTGATAAGTCATATTTTTCCGATTTTTTAGGAGTAAAGGGCGGCTGATCCCGATTGGCAGCCGCCTGGCTGTAAAGTACAATGATATCAGGAAAAAGGAGGGTATAAAAATGCAGAAAAATAAAGTCAGCATCTCAAAAAAGACGGTTCTCAGGGTTATAGCCGCGATTTTGGCGCTTCT
>CALZAG010000107.1 GCA_945613045.1 uncultured Clostridia bacterium
AATGAGCTGTTAAACTTTTTTTCATGGGACAAAATAGGCAAAAACGATATCATAATATAAAAAATCCCGCCGCGAGGCGGGATTTTTTAACTATGCAGTTCAGAACTTTATCTCCTTGCCTTCCTTGAGCCACTGGCGGAATTCGGCAACGGCGGTGAACAGGGCGTCCGAGGAGGAGTTGACCGCGGTCTCCACGGAGTCCTGGATGACTCCGATAATGAAGCCGACGCCGACGACCTGCATTGCAACGTCGTTTGAGATGCCGAACAGCGAGCAGGCCATGGGGATCAGCAGCAGAGAGCCGCCGGCAACGCCGGAAGCGCCGCAGGCGCCGAGAGCGGCCATAACGCTCAGCAGTATGGCCAGAGGCAGATAGATTTCGATCCCCTGAGTATTGACGGCAGACAGCGTCATTACCGTGATGGTCACCGCCGCACCGGCCATATTTATGGTCGCGCCGAGCGGGATGGACACGGAATAAAGCTCACGGTTGAGGCCCAGCTTCTCGCACAGGGACATATTGACGGGTATATTTGCCGCGGAAGAGCGGGTGAAAAACGCGGTTATGCCGCTTTCCTTGAGGCAGCGGAACACGAGAGGATAGGGATTTTTCCTGATACATATGAAGGCCATAATGGGATTGATGACAAGAGCCGAAATAAGCATGCATCCAACAAGGATGAGCAGCAGCTTGCCGTAATCCTTGAAGATAGCCATACCGCTGCTTGAAACGGCGTCAAACATAAGTCCCATGATGCCGAAGGGAGCAAGGTTTATCACCCAGCGCACAGCCTTGGAGACCGCGTCCGAGCAGTTGGACATGAAGGTCTTTGTCGTATCGGACGCCCCTCGCAGAGCTATACCGAGGATGATGGCCCAGAAGAGTATTCCCAGATAGTTTGCGTTTGCAATTGATGCAACAGGGTTAGAAACGATATTGCCCAGCAGGCCCTTGAATATCTCTCCTATGCTTTCCGGCGCGGTGCTTTCAGCCGCATCGGCAAGCTGCTGGAGCGTTACCGGAAAAGCGGTGCTTGCAATCACCGCCACAGCGGCGGCAAGGAAAGTGGAAACAAGATAAAGAATGATGATGGTGGCAAACTGACTGCCGAGCTTTTCTCTTGACTGAGCAAGGGAGCTTGCGACCAGCACGAACACCAGCACCGGCGCTATAGCCTTCAATGCGCCGACAAACAAGGTGCCGAACATCGATATCCATGCAGCCTGCGGAACGAGCAGCGCCAGTATCAGTCCAATAATAAGGCCTATCACTATTCGCAGCACAAGGCTGACACTGTTATATGCTTTTACTATTTTCATAAACACTTATCCTCCGACTTGAATTTGTGATCCTCACAAAGCGCCTGAACAGTTTAACAATTAGCCCTTACTAAGTCAACATCGGAGGCAAAATTCGTCATTATTCACCAATCTTCCATGATTTGTTTATGCATAACGTTGTATCATGGTCATATGCTCGCCCGTAAAAATTAGCATTTACCCTGTCTGACAGGCATAGGATGTACAAAGCCTTTCGGGAGGGATATAAATTGAAGAAATTTCTGGATAAAATCAAAAACCGCAAAGCGATAGTTTCGGCGCTGTCCCTTGTACTGCTGCTGGCAGTGATATTCTGGGCGACCAACAGCCCCGCAGTCATTGGAGCCTCGGCAAGTGAGCGTCAGCTTCCCATCTACTGCGTTCAGAGAGACGACAAGACAGTGGCACTGTCCTTCGACGCCGCCTGGGGCAACGAAGACACGCAGGAGCTTATAGACATACTCGCAAAATACAACATAAACGCTACCTTCTTCGTCGTGGGCGAATGGGTCGACAAGTACCCGGAGTCGGTTAAGGCCCTTCACGACGCCGGAAACGAGGTCATGAGCCACTCCGACGATCACGCCCACTTTGCCGGTCTCAGCGCAGATCAGATAACCGCGAACATCAATGCGTCAAACGATAAGATCGAAAAAGTCACCGGCGTAAGGCCCACCCTGTTCCGCTGTCCCTACGGAGAGTATAACGATACCGTCATCAGCACCGTAAACGGAATGGGTATGACGGCAGTGCAGTGGGACGTCGACAGTCTCGACTGGAAGGGGCTGTCCGCAGACGACATCTCAAAGAGAGTTCTGAACAATGTCAAGTCCGGCAGCATCGTGCTTTTCCATAACGCGGCCGAGAACACACCCGAGGCGCTGCCCACGATAATCGAGGCCCTGCTTGCCGACGGCTTCACCATTGTTCCCATTTCTCAGATCCTTCTCACCGGCGATTATACCATTGACAACGCCGGAATGCAGTGTCCGTCAAAAAAATAAAAGCAGCCCTCGTGTACATATGACACGGGGGCTGTCTCTTTTTTTGATAAAAAACATCAAAAAAAGTGTAATTTTTTATGATTTTTATCCCCCGGGGGGGCTTGTGAACGTTTTTTTAATATGGTAGCTTAAATATGCGGATAAAAACTCTGTTGTTTTTTATCATTTAAAAAGCGGGGATTTACCCTGAAACGAGGTTTGCATATGCATATGGCAGATGCGCTGCTGGCCCCCGCGGTCGCGGCAACAATGTATGTGGCATCCGGTGCTGCAGCCGGAATTTCCGTTCACAAGCTCAGAAAGGAAGATGAGGAAGTCAAGAAGCTTCCCGTTATGGCTGTATCGGCGGCGCTGGTTTTCGCCGGCCAGATGATTAACTACACCATACCCGGCACAGGCTCATCCGGGCATTTATGCGGCGGTATGCTGCTTTCGGCGCTGCTTGGTCCGCAGGCGGGCTTTCTTTCGATGATCGTCATTTTGACTATCCAATGTCTGTTTTTCGGCGACGGCGGTCTGCTCGCGTTGGGCGCCAACGTATGGAACATGGCGTTTTACGGCTGCTTTGTCGGCTTTTACCTCATATGGAGGCCTATAATGCACAGCAATTGGTTCGGCAAAATGGGTGCCAGGGCCGCGCAGAGAATGAAGATCATCCTGGCTTCGATAATCGGCTGTATCGCCACGCTTCAGCTCGGAGCGTTCTCTGTTGTTGTTGAGACCTCTCTTTCCGGTATTGCCGAGCTGCCCTTCGGCGCGTTCTGCGCTATCATGCAGCCCATTCATCTCGCCATTGGCCTTATCGAAGGCCTTATAACCGCCGCTGTCCTTACATTCGTCTATGAAGCAAGACCTGAGCTCATAAAGGAAGTCGACACCTCCGACGGCACTGTCTCAAATAAGCGTTCTCTCGGTACGGTGGTCGTTATTATGGCGGTCGCAGTCGCTCTTGTGGGCGGCGTGCTTTCACTGTTTGCAAGCTCCAACCCCGACGGTCTTGAATGGTCGCTTTTCGGAAACAGCGAAGCCGGTTACAGCGAAAACATGGGGCTGGATGAAGACGAATTCGGCATTTCCAGCAGCGCGGCCGACAAAGCGGCGGCTGTGCAGGACTCCACGGCATTTCTTCCCGACTATGCTTTTGCCGACAATGACAGTGCTGCGGGCACAAGCGTTTCGGGGCTCGTGGGTTCCGCTATGGTTGCCGCCGCCGCACTCTTAATATGCGCTGTTTGCGGATTTTTCAGAAAGAAAAAATCCGCTGCCAAATAACGCTGATATATCTTTCAATATACTCCCCTTCTATACATTAGGGGCGCCTTAAAGGCGCTCCTTAATGTCATTTCCGGAGCTGCTTATGAAAAAGATCGACCATGCCATAGTTGAATTCAAGGAAATGGATGAGATGGCTAACCGCGCATCTCCCATCCATGATCTGAATCCGATGGTAAAGCTTATCGCCACAATTGCATATATTTTCTTTGTCGTATCCTTCGATAAATACGATCTGAACGGTCTGATCATCATGGTGCTGTACCCAATCGCGATGTTTGAGGTCAGCGGAACATCCATCGGAGCTTGCTTTTACAAGCTTAGATTCGTTATCCCCCTCGTATGCGCCGTGGGTCTGTTCAACCCGTTTTTTGATAAGGCGACTCTGATTTCTATTGGAAACGTGGCTGTTTCCGGCGGAGTGATATCCATGCTCACCCTTATGCTTAAGGGTGTTTTATGTATAATGGAATCATTCGTTCTTGTTGCCACGACATCCTTTGATTCCATCTGCTCGGCTCTGAGGCGGCTTCATATTCCCGGATTTATCGTTACTCTCCTGCTGCTGACCTACAGATATATCTCCGTCATGATGGAGGAGGTCTCGATAATGACGGATGCTTATATGCTCAGAGCGCCGAATCAGAAAGGTATACAGTTTTCCGCCTGGGGATCTTTTCTCGGCCAGCTCCTGCTCCGAAGCATGGACAGAGCCGAGGATCTGTACTCCAGTATGCAGCTTAGGGGCTTCAGCGGTGAGTTCCTGTACGCCGGGCTAAAACCTCTGAGCTGGAAGGACATCCTGTTTCTTCTGCTTTCGCTTATGATTTTTGCTTTATTCCGATTTGTTGACATTACATCGTTTATCGGTCAGTTGGTTATGTGAGGTGCGATATGATCGAATTTAAGAACGTGTCATTTTGCTACGAAAAGGAGCATCCGGTGCTCAAGAATATGTCCTTCCTGATTGAAAAAGGCGAAGCCGTGGGACTAATAGGGGCAAACGGCGCGGGTAAATCATCCATGCTGAAGGTGCTGCTTGGATTACTGCCTCACGAGGGCGAGATTCTCGTAAAAGGCATTCCCCTGTGTAAACAGAATCTGGCGCAGATACGGCGTATTCTCGGCTTCGTCCTGCAGAATTCCGACAACCAGATGTTCATGCCCACCGTTTACGATGACATGATGTTCGGGCTTCTCAATTACGGAATGAGCAAGGTGGATGCCGAGCGGCGTGTGGACGCCGTACTGGAGCAGCTGGATCTTACACAGCTTAAGAATAAGTATAATCACAAGATCTCGGGCGGCGAAAAGCGCATGGCGGCAATTGCGACGGTCCTTGCAATGGAGCCTGAGGTCATCATAATGGACGAGCCCTCCGTTTCGCTCGACCCCTATAACCGCAGAGCGGTGATAAATGTGATAAACTCCCTGACGCAGACGAAAATAATCGCCTCGCATGACCTTGATATGATAATGGAGACCTGCCGCAGAGTAATACTCATTTCCGACGGACAGATCGTAGCGTCCGGTGATACCGATGAAATACTGCGCAACAAACAGCTCCTTGAGACTAACCGGATGGAGCTGCCGTTCAGTCTTTCCTCCTCTAATAACTGACATATTCCGAAGCCAAAGCACCCCATATGCATGACATTTTAACTGCATACGGGGTGATTTTTGTTATAAAAAACGCCGCAGGCCATATAAGCCTGCGGCTGGTTGGTCCGAGTGACTGGAGTTGAACCAGCGGCCTCTTGAACCCCATTCAAGCGCG
>CALZAG010000108.1 GCA_945613045.1 uncultured Clostridia bacterium
TTCATGGGATAATCAGTCAGACCTTCAGGACCTTGGAGGCCTCGGTGTAAAGCTTTGCAAAGCCGGAGATGCTGGTGATGGCGGCACGCTCGAGCTGGCGGTCGATGAGCCTGTCGTATTCGACGGAGACATCGCCTGCCGTCACCATCTCAAGGGCGTAGCCCTTGTCGAGGCCGATGGCGGTGCCGGCGGGCATCGCGGAGCAGCGGATGAGCTTCGCGCCCAGAGGATTGCCAGGCTCGCCGGTGCCCTGGAAGTTCAGGCCGGTCAGGGGGTTCTGGAACTCGGAGCACTTGAGTATCTTCATCATGACGTCGGGTGCGGCGAGCATGGTGTTCATGGTGTAGGGGTCGAAGGTGTTCCAGAAGTTCAGCAGCTCCCCGTAGCTGAGGCTGCCCGCGCTTCCGCCGATGACACTGTCGCCGACGGTGAGCTGCTCGGCAGCGTTATCGTTGCCGTCGCCGTTAGTTATCACATCGATGGCGTCCTCAAGGTGCATACGCATGATCTGACCGCCGATCTGGCGGAGCATGACGGAGAACAGGTCAAGGCGCTGGAAGCGGATTGCCTCGTAGGACGCAACCAGCATTCTTCCGCGCTTTCTGAGGTTTACGAGGTGGTCGGCGGCGCGGATCTCGGTCTGGGGGATGACGGCTCCCTCGCCGACGTAGCGCAGGCTCTTGTCGTCCTCTGAGGCCGCGGAATAGATGGAGCGGTAGTCCATGCCCTCAAAGCGGGTGGTCGTCGCGGTGATGGAGGGCAGGATGTTGCCCTCCTCCATACCGGCCTTTACGCTGCGCGAGACATACTCGGGAAACAGCACTGCCGATTCGGAGGTGGAGAAGAACTTCTCGACAACGTCGCTGCCCGCACCGCGCACCTTGATATCAAAGCGCTTGAGCTGGCGCTGGAAAGCGTCGAGTCCCTCGTAGGGAGTGCCCTTGTAGTTTTCGTTGGGGTCGAGAGTCTCGAGCACCTGCTCGAAGCTCCTGCCGCTCTCGGAATACATGCCTTTGTCAAGGCGGATCTCGTTAAAATTGTATGCCATGTCTCTTTTCCTCCTTACATGATGAAGCCAACGACTGCGGCGGCGCTGTCAACGCTGATGACCAGGTACTCGCGGCCGGTGTCGGCGGTCTTTACATTGCCGTCGCCGTCGGCGGTGAGCTTTGCGTAGCCCACGGCGGGAGCGGTGCCGGTATAACCGAGCTCAACGTAGCCCGCGGTCTTTACGTCGGCAAAGCTGTCGTCAGCCTTTATACATACTCCGGCGAAATTATCGCCTGCCGCGCATTTTGCGACGGTTGCGTTCGCGCTCAGCTTCACAAGGGAACCTTTTTCGACGCCGCTTGCCTTCATGAAGGAGAGCACCTGCTCCCCGGCGCCTTCAAAACTAACTTTCATTTCTTATCCTCCTGAATTAAATAATGTACTCGTCACCGCAGAATTTGGTGACCTCGCCTCTGCCCGGAAGCTGGGTCAGGGGCGGATAAAGCTTCTCCGCTCTCTTTTCGAGAGCGCTTTTGAGCTCGCACAGGGCGGTCTCGTCCATAAGGTCGACGCTCTTTTCAAGCGCCGGATGCATGCTCTTATCGCAGACAAGGCAGAGCCTCAGCACCTCGGCTTTGAGCTCGCAGAGGTATTTCCTGCCGAGTGCCGCCGCCTTTTCAAGCGCCTCGTATTCCGCGGCGTAGCTCTTGCCCGCCTCGGTCTCGACGAAGTTTTTGATAACGCCCGCTCCGCGCTGGGCCGGAACCGCGACAAAGCTCCATTCATAGGCATCCACGGCGCCCTCGAGTATGGCGCAGCACTGCTTCCCGCCGTACTGCCTGCCCTTGACGTGGCTGCAGGCGCCTATCTCCTCGCCGCATATGCTGCATACGCTTCTGGCGACCGAGCAGCCGACGCTGGTCTCACGCTTGATGCCGCCGTCGATCTCGGCGATGAGCTCGGCGTTGGACTCCGTGCGCAGCATATAGGCGTAGCCCTTGAGGTACACATAGGGCGAACCGTAAGACGTTGTGCGGTCCTTATCCGTAATAAGCTCCGTTCTGTAGATGCGCGCCACCTGATTGCCGCTGCGCCAGTCATGGTCGCAGATGCCGGTCACGCCGACGAAAAGCTCGCCGAGCTCGCGGAGCGTGGATTCGGAGAAACGCTCAAAGTCGCGGTCGACCTCGTTGTCGCACAGCAGCACGGAGAATATGTACACATCCCCGGCTTTGAGCTCCGTTCTGGCAAAGGCGTTCACCGCCTCAAGCTCCTCCCCGGTGCAGACGCCGCCCGCGGCGGTGCCGTCCTTAATGATCTTCATTGATTTTTACCTCTTCCCAATAGATTTTGTCCTTCTGCGCCGTGTACAGCGCGGCCTTGGCCTCCTCGACCTCGTCCTGCAGGTTTATGGCCTCCCACTCGATCTCAAACGGGCAGGCATAGCCGTGCATACTCAGCCACAGGGAGCATATTTTCTCGAGCACCGGCGTGACCGTGCGGCGGATGGCGCCCAGCTCGCTCGTCATGAGGTCGGCCTGCTGCGCGCTCATCCTCTCGGTGGTCGACCAGTTGAGGCCCAGCAGGAAGGGCGGTATGCCCGTTCTGGCGATTAGCTGCTCGAGTATCTGGCGCACGGGTACCTCGCTGTCGAGAATCTGGTTATCCGCGCCGATGACCTTGATCTCCACGTCGCCCACGGCCACGAAGTCACGCACCGCGCCGTTTTTTCCGCACTGCATGGCCGCAGACCACTCGGAGGCTATCTGCTGCGCACGCTCCTGAGCCGCAAGCTTGTCGATGATGTCGCCCTGGGGCTTGTAGATCACCGCGAAGCGCACATTGCCCGCTCTCTCCCAGTTGACGCCCAGAGACTGATATATCTTCATGAGTATCCCGCAGAGGAAGGGCATACTGCGGAGCATGGACACGCCGTAAGGCGAATCGGCCTCGGGGTTAAAGGGGGTGAACAGCAGCAGGTTCTGGTACGGCATCGGCTCAACGCTGCCAGCGTCGTTCGTGCAGCAAAGCTCAAAATCAAGAGGGGTATCTCCCTCGCGGATCTGCACGTCGGCAACGTTGCCGCAGAGCACCGCCGCTATGTCGCGGCTGCCGCAGGTGACGATTTCGCCCACCGCTCTGCCGCAGGTGATCATGGAGTCGAGGTACGCATCAAGGAAGCTCTGCAGCCCCCTCTGTCCCCTGCCCGTGTCCACGTTGCGGATGAAGTCATTGAGCTCCTTTTCGGCTTTTTTGTCGCCGCATCGGGCTTCAAAGCCGCCGGTGAGCCTGATGATCTTCATTATCGCGGCGTCGACCACCGGCACCGCCTCGCGGATGGTGCGGTAAAGCCTCGTCTCGCCGCTGCCCAGCGGGACATAGCTGTCGAGCAGACCGAAGGGGTGCTTCTCCCCGCTCCTTAGCTGCACCGTGGTGGCGCGGCTTTTTTGTTTTGAAAACAGTTTCATATTCCTACCTTTCTACCCACACAGCGCCTATCGGCTGTGCGGATCTTGAAATTCCCGCGGCAAAGTAGCGGATGTCGTCCATGGCGTGGTCAAACTGCTTCAGCGGCGCTTCTTTTCCGTTCTTTTCGTCCCAGCGGTATTCGTAGAACTCCCGCAGGCTGTCGTCACAGCCGCGGCAGATACGGATCTTACCGCTTTTTAAAAGCCCCGCGGTGAGCCTGATACCGCTCAGCACGTCGTTTTCCGCCTTTTCGGTGCGAAAACCCGCTCTGGTCAGAGCCTCGATGAAGCTTGCTGCCGAGGGATCGACTATGACCCTGCTCGGAACTATGTCGCCGCAGAGCTCCCTGAGCGCGGCGACGTACTCGCCGTCGGTCTTCTGCGCTCCCTCTTTGCGGGCGTCATAGTAATACTCCCGCAGTCGGTACCAGACTCCGCCGCTTCTGCCCCACAGGCCGAAAGAACTCGGGTTTTTAGTGCCGTAATCGCAAGACACGATGTACTCCGAGCAGCTCTCGGGAACGGGCGCCAGCATATCCTCGGTGAAAAAGTCATAGACCCTGCCCGCGGGCAGCACCCATTCGCCCAGAATAAAGCGCCTGTAAAAATCGCCGCTGTACATACGCTTATAGCGGTCGATTATGCTCCTTGACAGCGAGGGGTTGTCCTCAAGCGAAAAGTGGATATACAGTGCCCTGCGCTCGTCGGCCTTCTTTATCCACTCAAGATAAAACCAGTGGTGGGGGCTTTCGGGATTGCAGTTGAACCAGATCTTGCTGCCTGTGACGGAGCACCTCGCGCAGGCCTGCTCGACGAAGGAGCGCGGCATGAGCACCACCTCGTCCATTAGCACCCCCGCAAGGGTGACTCCCTGGATCAGCGACTGCGAGCCCTCGTCCTTTCCGCCGAACAGCCAGAAGCTGTTGCGCCGTCCCTTATAGGCGATCTCTATCAGGCCCTTTGACACGAGATCGGTGACCTCAAAGCCTATGTCCCGCAGCACCGGCAGCAGCGGCTCGATAAGATTTCGCCTTATGCTCGTCTTGGCCTTGCCGCAGATGCCGAAGCGCTCGTTGTCGAAGCGGCGCATAGCCCAGCAGACGAAGGATATGCCCATGCATAGGGTCTTGCCGCTCCTGACCGCGCCGTCGCAGATAACGGCGTCGAGGTCTCGGTAGGGCGAGGAGTCGCTCCACCAGGAAAGAGCCCTGAGCTGAGTGCGGGAAAAGAAGTCAAATTTCACTCATCGTCCTCCGTTCCGAGCAGCTTTGCGGACTTGTCCAGCGCCGCATAGAAGCCGTCGCCGCGCACCTCCGACTCGTTCCGGGCGTTTTTCAGCTCGATAAGCTCGCGCAGGACCGCAAGCTTATTGACGAATTTGAGCTCGACCTCGCCCTTTGGACCGCGCTTTATTTCGCTGAGCATCGACAGATCAAGACCGTCGAGGACGGACATATCCTCCCGGTCGAGATAAAGCAGCTTCACGGCGTCGTTGGGCGATGATACCGCGAGCTTTTCGAGAAGCTTATCCGCATACGCGGATCTTTTCTTGTTCATAAAAATTCACCTCTCAACCATAGGCTGCATCGGGGCAAAACTTGTACGTTTGCGTGCAAGCAAAAAAAATTTCGGCGGTTTTTTCGCTGAAAACCGCCTTTGCAGCCCAAAAAGGGCAAAAAAAGACCCGACAGCCGAAGCTGTCGGGTGATCCCGCCGTGCCGTTGGGGCCCAATTATAACCTGCACAACGGAGCAGGTGGGTCGCCTAAGTTCTGTTTCGCTGCTTCCAACGTCCGGCAATTGCCGGGAGGCCTGCAATCCGCAGATTCAAATCGGCATCCCTTATTAGAGATGT